>DIQC01000050.1:0-9017 GCA_002426495.1 Thermacetogenium sp. UBA5472 | reverse complement strand
AAATCCCAAGCGCTTGGGATTTTGGAATATTATCTTCAGCATCACCACTTTATCCTTTAATTGTTCTGCGATACGCTGTCAAAGCATTCTAAAATCAAATCTTTTAATTGAACCAAATCGTCCGGCGATTCAATAAGGATTCTGCTTTCTCCTTGCCCTTTGGGGGCTTGCTCTACTTTAAACCCTGGTGCCAATGATTCTGCTTTTTCTACCGGCAATTTTATTAATATATGCTTATTAGAGCTATCTAAGTTAATCCTTACTATCCAACCAAATATATTTTTATTGTATATTCCAAAATATACAGTGGTATCCTTACATCTCAGTTCGGATACATCGCGTCCAGTATCGGTCAACAGTGTCCTTATTATTTCATAACACCGTAGCTCTTCTTCGGTTGTAATGATTGATTTTTTCTTTACCTCTTCACCGTGTTCAGGAGTATCTCCCGTTTCTTCTTTTACTTGCTCCTCGACTATACTATCTTCTGTTGTGCCTTTCTCCTCACGCTGGAAGAGACCTTCACTAACGAGTTCTACAATAGCTATCGATATTGACTTTTTTACAATCGGACGAAATCGGTCAATAACATTTGTTGTGATTCTTGTATCACTGAAATCTTTTATTAAATATCTGATAAAATCATCCGGCGGATTTTTGAACAACTCACGTAGCTTTGTATTGAGGTTTGAGGTATAAATAAGCTCCTCAGCAGTTTTAATAATAAGATCAGTATCGAAACGCTCTCTTGTAAACTGAACAAGTATATCAATATCAGGATCGGAAAAATTAGTAATATCAATTCTAAAGAATGGATTTTCGTCCATGATATTATCTTTATCTAGGTCCGTAAAAAATTTATATTCAATTCCGTTGGTAAGAATGGCAACCCTCACTTCCGGTGTTGCATTAAAATATCTTTCTAGTTGAGCGCAATGGTTCCCAAGCTCTTCGCTAATAGCTTTTGCTTCAATAAACATGATGGGAATATCATTTTTAAAGATTGCATAGTCAACTTTCTCTGCCTTTTTCTTACCAAAATCGGCTATGTATTCCGGCTTAACCTCTAAGGGATTGAATACATCGTATCCGAGTACTTGAAGAAAAGGAATAATTAAAGCCTGTTTGGTCATTTCCTCGTTGGAAACATATTGCTGTCTCTCACCTACTTGAACCGATAATCGCTTGAGACCTTCTTTAAACTTCAGGGCTACTACCTCCCATTTTCATATATTTAGTTACCGCTACTTCAGCTACACGGTCGGCCATCACCTCCTCCCTTGACCAATCCATCCGTAGTAAATAAGGTTCTTTGGGTGCTTCGGCCAAAATGTGATACAACTCATGCAGAAATACAAACTGCTGAGCATCAAAGTCAAGCATCCAGTTGCCGACAATGTAGTAGAACTCCTGGCGAGATCGATATACCATGCCGGCTATATCTCTTCCCAAGGGAGCTACCTGAGTGCGGATCTTGTGAGCATCTAGTATTTCCTGCACCATATCAGGGTTGGCAATTAGCTTCTGGTATAGCTTACTTTGCGTTATATCAAACATTTGTTCTGCTCCAATCTTAATAAAAAGCCACAGCAATATTTAGATGTATAAAATAAATGCTGCGGCTAAGCTACGATACCTTATTGTATAAAAGAAATTGTTTTACCCGACTCCAAGCTCCTTTGCCTCTTCATCCTCAATTGCCTTTATCATACGGACCATGATCATGTATCTGATGGTGTCATTAATCCTTTATAGATCGGTCTACTGAACAAGTCTATTATATTTGACGGAACAAATATTGTACAGGCAAATATGGTCGTTTAAGGTTGTATTAACATAATTGGCCAATATCGCATAGAATATATTACCAATCAAGGTAATATTCAATGAAAGGGGCGGTAATATATGCGTCGAGACGGATGTAATGGTAATGATAGCGAAGAATGTAATTGCTGCATAGAAATAGAAGATAGTCTTGTGCTGATAATATGCGGCGAAGTGGATGTCGATCGGTTAAATGACAGCTTAAGGGCATTTATCAATGTTAAAGACAGCAATGTTGTGGAAGATGCATCTGCTGACTAAAGGATAACTTGTAGAAAATTATCCTGCCATGGAGAAAACTAGCCCCCGGGAAACCGGGGGCTTTGCCTTTACTCTCGCCTCGTATAATTACCCTAAATCGAGTTTGAGCAAGAACGGAAAATGAGAAGCAGGGCATGATAACGAAATATGTTGCGAGAATCAATGTATTATTCTGTTTGATATTTTACTTTGCTCCGATTTCTGGCCTGACCAAAATGGTGATAGCCCATAACCCTGCTAAACCAATAATTGTATAAATGATTCTGCTGATCATAGTTTCAGCGCCGCCGAAGAGCATTGCTACTACATCCATCCTGGCAAGTCCGACTAAGAGCCAGTTGAGGGCACCTAGAATGACGAGGACTAATGCAGTTTTGTCAAGTGCGGTCATTTTACAAATTGCCTCCTTTATCTTGTTTTTTATAAAATAACCAGAATCATTAAAAATATGCGCTTCAGCCGCAGCTGCTAGAAATATTGGTCATGAAAAGATATAACAACTAGGTGTCTTTCCACGGGAGATTAATAGTATCTTCTCCGATGTTAGCAAGACTATAGGTTAAAATCACTGACTAAATATGCGATCGATAGGCAAGTAAGCCTTAGGCCAAATTCTCCGGGTTCAATCCGGCCAGTTCGGGAAGCACGAATATTCCATCTTTCCTGATCAATACTTCGTCAAAATAAATTTCTCCGCCACCATATTCAGGTGTTTGAATCAATACCAGATCCCAATGGAGTGCTGATCTATTACCATTGAAACAATCATCATAGGCGCTTCCCGGCGTAAAGTGAATCGATCCCGATATTTTTTCATCGAAGAGTGTATCTCTGATCGGTTTGTTGATATAGGGGTTAAGTCCGAAGGAGAATTCACCGACATATCTGGCTCCTTCATCTATATCAAATACTTTGTTAATTCTGGCGCTGTCATTTGCCGCAGCATGAATTATCTTTCCATCTTGGAATTCCAGTGAGATGTTTTCAAAGGTGAAGCCCTGGTGTGGTGAGGGTGTGTTGTAGGTGATCCTCCCGTTAACTGAATGACGGACAGGAGCGGTATAGACCTCGCCGTCAGGGATGTTACGCTTACCATCGCATTTAACAGCAGGCAGTCCTTGGATGGAAAACTCCAGGTTAGTGCCCGGGCCGGTAATCTTTACTTTGTTAGTCCTATTCATCAGTTCAACAAGTGGGTCCATGGCCTGAGACATTTTTTGATAATCCAGGTTACAGACATCAAAGTAATAGTCTTCAAAGGACTCGGTGCTCATATTGGCCAGCTGCGCCATAGAAGGGTTTGGGTAACGCAGGACTACCCATTTTGTATGGGGCACTCGGATCTTGCCGTGAACCTGGTTCCAGAAATACTTTTCATAGATCCCCATTTTTTCTGGGGGTACATCGGAGAGTTCTGAGGCATTTCTGCCAGAGCGAATGCCGATATAAGCTTGCATATCACTCATCACTGCAGCTTCGTATTTCGCTCTCTGTTCCATCTGCTGTCTGCTGGTATTCATCAAAATAGCTCGTTCAACTGCGGAATCTTTGAGCATACAACAGGGGACTGCTCCTGCCTGATAGGCTGCATTGATCAGCTCTGTGACCAGGGGGAGCTCAAGGCCGATGGCCTCGATCAGGAGATTTTCTCCTTTTTTGAGTTCGCAGGAGTAATTGACCAGGTTGTTGGCCAGTGTGCTTATTCTAGGGTCGATCATTGATATTACCTCCATTTAATTATGAATATTTTGCCACCATAATAATTATAAACCAGCTTGCTCTAATGGCAAATTTCTGCATCTCTGACTGTAAACCGACTCAGGAATATATCTTGTAGTAAAAGCGGGAAAATAGTATAGTGTAATATAGAAAGTACAATTTGCGGACAGGTGGCCAAATGAGGCTGAAAAGGGAAGCCGGTGCAATTCCGGCGCGATGGCGTCACTGTGAGGGGGATCACTTTCGCATAATGTCACTGCCTAGCACTCAGGTGAGTGTGGGTGGGAAGGCGCGGATGTGAGTTGATCTCGAGCCAGGAGACCTGCCTGTTTGTGTGTAATGCACCTACGCTTGATGGGGAAATAACTTTTGCTGGTTGAAAAAACCCCTGTTTTGTATAGGCGGGGGCTTTATTCTTTGAGGGGATAGTAAAGGCTGTGAAGAAATGTTTACAGAAATAGCTTTAGTGACACTGCTGCTGGCAGTCGTTATTGATATACTGATAGGTGACCCACAGACACCGTACCATCCGGTTGCTTTAGCCGGAAGATGGATCAGCAAAAGTGAAGAAGTTGTTTACAAAAAAGAGGCATCTTCCGGGCACCAACGTTTGGCAGGGACGCTGCTTGTCCTGGTAAATGTGCTGCTGGTATTTCTACTTGCCTATCTGCTGCTGGCGGAATTAGGCATGGTCGCCCCCCTTATAGCTATCATCCTGGGGGGGATTCTACTGTGGTGCACTTTTGCTGTGCGCAGTCTGGACAAGGCAGCTCTGGAGATCTATAGACTGCTGGAAAAGGGTGATCTGGTTCAGGCGCGCCAGAAACTGAGTATGATTGTGGGCAGGGATACGCATAATCTTGATGAATCAGAGATTGTCAGGGCAACTGTAGAAACTGTGGCCGAAAATATTTCCGATGGGGTCATCGCTCCACTTTTTTATTTTGCTATTGGGGGTGTGCCTCTGGCCTTGGCCTACCGCATGATCAATACCCACGATTCTATGCTGGGGTATAAAAATGAAAGGTACCGTGACTTCGGGTGGTTTGCTGCCCGGCTGGATGATGTTGCCAATTATCTTCCGGCACGCTTGACTGCCCTATTCCTGGTGATCTGTGCCTGGTTTCTTAAATTGGACTGGCGTTCTGCCCATATAATCACCAGGCGTGATAGAAGGAATCATCCCAGTCCGAACAGCGGCTATCCGGAGGCGGCTGTTGCCGGAGCTCTGGGGGTTCAGCTAGGAGGAACATCGTATTATCAAGGCATATCATCGGAAAGACCACATTTAGGGGATCCTGTAAATATCCTGGAGAAGGAGCATATCAAAGCTGTCAGGAAACTGATATATGGCACTTGTGTGTTGTTTCTTGTTCTCTATAGTGGCCTGGTTTTGCTCATTCAATAATATCTATCTACACTATTATTGCTGGTTGGCAGTTTGTCGTGGGCAAAGTCCAACCGAACTGGCTGGTTTCGCAGTGACGACATTCTGCATCAATACATCTAGTTTCAAGGTGGGGAGAGTTTTGCCTATTTTACAGGGGAGCTCAATGGTTCCTGCTTCCTGTGGAGAATTGGTTCAGGGAACCATTGGGGGCACCAATTTTCTGGTTTCCTGTCCGGTGAACTGGTTTAGCCGGGTGACTGTAAGGCTTGGTTTCGATCTAGAAGATGCCTATCCTGCGAACCGCATTAAAACGTATCTGGGGGTGCGCAGGATGCTAGACATGAAAGGATTTTCAGACTATGGGGCTGTGCTGAAAGTGTCCTCTTCTATTCCGGTGGGCAAGGGGATGGCCAGTAGCACCGCTGATCTGGCTGCCGGATGCTTTGCCGCTGCCGCAGCTATCGAAGCAAAACCTGATCCCCATGAAATTGCTGCCATCGCACTGGCTGTGGAGCCATCTGATGCGACATTCTTTCCGGGGATTGTTCTTTTTGATCATGTGCAGGGCAAGCTGTATGAGGAGTTGGGTCAGGCCCTTCCCCTGGGAATTATAGCACTGGATTTCGGTGGAATCGTGGATACTCTGGAGTTTAACAGCCGCGGCGATCTGTCAGCCTGGAATAGCTCCCATGAGTGTGAGATAGGTCAAGCCTTGGAGCTTGTTAAGGCCGGGATAGCCAGAAAAGATCCTGTTCTTCTAGGCAAGGGTGCGACCTTAAGTGCACTTGTCAATCAGGGGATACTTCCTAAATCGCGTCTAGAAGAGCTGATCGACTTTACGTCAAGGTACGGAGCATATGGTGTAAATGTGGCTCACAGCGGCACTGTGGCAGGGGTGTTGGTTCCGCCGGGAGGGGAAGGGAATAACTCCTTGGTGAGCAGCATTATAAAACATTTTCCGGAGGTAAAGGCGTACTACCCCCTGAGTCTGGTAGGGGGAGGACCACGTTACCCGGGCCGGGCCTGGGAGAAGGAGGAAGGGAATCATGCAGAAACACCAACATGGTGGAAATCTTAATCTGGCCGCAAGAAAATATGGCCTTGATCCAGAAAAAATACTTGATTTCAGCGTCAATACCAATCCCTTAGGACCTCCGGAGGTGATACATGCCCTGCTGGAGAAGGGGCTCAGGTATGTGACAGCTTATCCAGAGCCCTACTGTGAGACATTGAAGGAAGAATACGCATCATCCCTCAGTATTACTCCTGACCAGCTGATTTTTACCAATGGTGCAGTAGAGCTGATTTATATGGTGATACAGGCACTGCGTCCTCGAACTGTTTTAATCCCAGCCCCCACCTTTAGCGAATATGAGATCGCCGCTCGTGCTTTTCAAACATGCTTAAAGTTGTTTCGCCTGCCACGGGAAAAGGACTTTCTTCCCGAGCTGAATGCCCTTATCCGGGCGGCTCGTGGTGTGGATATGGTTTTTCTCTGTAACCCCAACAATCCTACGGCTAATCTGTACCCTCCCGAAATCTTACAGCCTTTTTTTGAATTTTGTGATGCTGAGGGTATCTTTGTCATTATCGATGAGTCTTTTTTGATCTTCCATAAACACTGGTTGGAGCTTAGTGCTGTTCCGAAAACCAAGGCCAGCAAGAACCTTTTAATCCTGCAGTCTCTGACCAAGTTCTATTCCATCCCCGGGCTGCGGGTTGGATATGGGGTTGCTCATCCGGAAACCATTGCCCTGTTAAACAGGTTTCAGCCCCCCTGGCAGGTCAATTCTCTTGCTCAAGTTGCAGCCAAAGAAATCTTGAAGGATGACAGCTTTAAACTCAGCACCTGCACCTATGTTGAACAGGAGAGGAGTCAGTTCTCAGCGGCCCTGTCTGCAGTGAATGAGGTCAGGGTATATCCCTCAGATGCTCCTTTTTTGCTGCTGGCACTGGGTGAAAACCTAACGGCACCATCTTTGGTCGACAGTCTGGCCAGGAAGGGGATCCTGGTCAGGGACTGTAGCAATTTCGCCTACCTGGGTGACAACCATATCCGGGTAGCGGTTAAAGATCGGGAAAAGAACAGTCTGCTGGTGAGTGAGTTAACGAAATCAGTGAATGAACAGAGTTTCTAATGGCAGGAATGGCAGGAAAGTTTGTGTTAAAATACCTACATAACAGTAGATTATGGATAATAAGTATGCAATTATAAACAGATCCTGCTTATTTTTATTTCCTTTAAATGATGGAGCTACTTTACTTAGAGTACGAAGCAAAGCTCTTAATCTAAGTAAATGACTAACTTGGCGTAAGTCTCCCGCATCTTGAAGCGGGAGTCCAACATAGCTAAGTCAATACTTGGTAGTTCGCCAGGTGAAGATATTGACACAGGAGAACCGTCCCTCCGTGTCAACAACAGGGGTGAATAGATTGGAAGGCATTGTCGTTGGCGTCAGTATCAGTGAAGAACGAGGCACAGGAAAGGTCAATGTGGGCAAAGGTTATTTAGAAGTGGGCAAGGGTCTAGTAGGAGATGTCCATGTGGGTACAGAAAGACAGGTCAGTGTGCTTACCCATGAGGTAATGGAGAAAATTGCTGCAGAGGGAGGGTTTTCTGCCGCTCCTGGTGAGTTTGCCGAGAATATAACAATTAAAGGCATAGATGTTGACGAAATGGCTCTGGGGTCCTGCTTATTGATGGGAGGGGCAGAACTGGAGGTTGTACAGATCGGCAAGGTACTCGATAAGACACATACCTTTAACTTTCATGGAAAAGTCCCTCTCGCCGATACAGGTCGTTTTTGCCGGGTCCTGCGCAGCGGTTGGGTATCCATCGGGGATCGGGTTGAGTTGATCAAGGGATAGCTGTTAGCCGGAACAATGTGGCAAGGGAAACGTCCCCTTGCCACGCCCTTGCCACGGTTGTGAATAGACGAAAATGCTGAAAGGATTGATCTTAGTTGACTAAAGCGATCATGCTGCAGGGCACTGCATCTAATGTGGGAAAATCAATTCTCGTCACAGCTCTTTGTCGTATCTTATATCAAGATGGCTGTCGAGTGGCTCCTTTTAAGGCGCAGAATATGACGCAGAATTCCTTTATAACTGAGGCTGGGTATGAGATGGGGCAAGCTCAAGCACTGCAGGCCAAGGCAGCTGGTATAAGGCCACGAGTAGAAATGAACCCCATCTTACTCAAACCTGGTAGTGATGCTTCCTCCCGGGTGATAGTGTTAGGAAGGCCATTGGAAAAAGCCATGAGCGCCCAGGATTACCATCAGGGCAAAAACATTACACTGCTGACCGAGATCAAAAAGGCTCTGGAATGCCTGGAGCGGGAATATGAATTCATTATCATCGAGGGAGCGGGCAGTCCGGCTGAGGTCAATTTAAAGGAGCGCGACCTGGCCAATATGCGTACAGCACGCCTGGCAGAGGCTCCGGTGCTCCTGGTCGCAGATATTGACCGTGGCGGCGCCTTAGCCGCTATTGTGGGCACTTTGGAACTTCTGGATCCTGAGGAACGGGATATTGTGCAGGGGATCATTATCAACAAGTTTCGGGGGGATCTATCCCTTTTGAAACCCGCACTGGATTTTTTGGAGGAAAAGACAGGGAAACCGGTGCTGGGGGTGATCCCTTATCTTAACATTCGCCTTCCAGAAGAAGACTCTCTCTATTTTAAGGAGCCGGATCATGATGCAGATGGTGAGATAGACATTGATGGAGAGCTGGATCATTTGGCTGATGTCTGCCGCAGTTCTTTGGATATGATAAGGATTTATGAATTGCTGGGTAAATAGTATAGCTATAATAATGT
>DIQC01000095.1 GCA_002426495.1 Thermacetogenium sp. UBA5472 | reverse complement strand
TTTGTTTACATGCGGAATGCGGGCTGAAAGAGATGCCGCAGTATACTTAATTAACCAAGTGGTTGCAGATGGAAGAAAGAATGATTTAGTGCTTTTTGATAGGGGGTATCCATCAGCAGCTTTCATTTCATTTTTATACGGCAGAGGAGTGGATTTCTTAATATGTTTACAGAAGAACCACTTCAGCAAAATAATCGATCCCAATAAAGAAGATCAAGTTATTGAAATTAACTTCCGGGAAAATACCTATAGAGTAAGAGTTGTCAAGTTCAAGCTCTCTTCAGATGAAGAAGAAATCCTGATAACAAGCCTCCATAATAAAAAATACTCTCTATCAGATTTAAAAGACTTATATCATTTGAGATGGGGTATAGAGACTAAGTAGGGTTTGCTGAACCACCTTACTAATCGTTCTTAGACAATTTAATAACAACCAAAGCTTAGTTTTGAAAGATCAAAAAACATGATCAAGCGTTTTTTACGGACATTTTGGCTAAACATTGCCCCTAAAATGAGGTGTGAAAAAAGGCAAAAAAGAGACCGCAGCCTCTGATCCAAATTCATTACCAGGAATTGTAACATGATTACGCTTTCGGCTGTCTCTTTCAGGCGTGCCATGATTCTTGCTAGACCGTATTTTCGTTTCCCTACTCCGAAACCACCTTCGATTCCGTTGCGCTCTCTCATGTCTTGTTTTTCTAGTTCTCTGTTTGGCCGGCCATCCCGGGGCGGGCGCCCAAGCGGCGGTCCGCTCAACCTGATGCCATGTTGTTTGCAATAGGAACGGTTGTCACGGTTGCGGTAGATTTGGTCTGCTAAGACTGCTTCGGGATAGAACCCATAGCGTTCCTTGTAGTTCTCTACAGCCTGTTCTAGGTCGTTGCCTTCATTAAAGGAATCCCAACTGAGGCGATCAACGTAAATGTATCCACCTACCATGCTGACAGCAACTTTGGCCCCGAATTCTGTGTTTGCTTTGGCCTTGCCCCTTACTATGGGGCGAACGTGGGGTTGGCAGATACTAACGATACGGTCTTTGATTTGGTGGATCTTGCTGGTGTACATCTCCCGCTGCTGGTTGTAAAGTGTCCTAATGGTTGCCAGTTCTCGGACTTGCCGGGCGTCTAGGTTGCCATGCCCTTCAAGGCTCAGAAGTTAATCTATCGTTTTCAGGTTCCTGGACAGATAGGACAGCTGCTTGCCGATGGCTTTGCGAATGGCTTTTCCTCTTGGTTTCCTCTGTTTGGCTATCTTCAAGTAATCACGCCGTGCTTTTTGGCGGTAAGTGCGGGGCTTTCTTTCCAGACCGAGGCCGTGTGGTACAGGGTGTCGATCATCTCTTCTGTTTTCTCCCTTGCCTCGTTCAGTAAGGACAGGTCCGTTGGATAGCGGATATCGGCAGGGGCACAGGTAGCATCAAGCAACAATTTACCTTTGTTGGCTGGCTGGGTGGGTTTGGAATTGTCCTGTTTGGTTGTACCGCCTGAAGGGGGCGGACTCCCTGGTTTGTCAGGATCTTTTGGTCCTTTTGTTTGCTTCCCCTGGCAGATCAACTCATTTATTTTTTTCAGTGTTTCCTTGTCCAAGCGCTTGCGGAAGTGAACCATTAGCGACGGATCGAAAGGGGGTTCTAACTGATACTTTTCTAGCCCAATGAAGTATTGAAGATATGGGTTTTCAGTGATCTGTTCCACTGTTTCTCTATCTGAAAAGCCACACTTTTCTTTGATGATTAGAGAACCTAGGACCATCCGCAAGGGTTTGGCTACTTCCCCTGCATTGGATGGAAAAAGTTTTGCATAGTCATTTTCAATCGTCGACCAAGGGATTATTTCAGCTAATTTGACCCAACGGTTATTAGCGTCAAGTTTGCCTTCAAAGGGAAGTATAAAGTCTTCTATGACCATTTGGCCTGTTGGACGTCGGTACATTTTCTTCCTCCATGTGCAAAGTTTTTGGGCTGTTTCTTGCTTTTCTAATGTGTACCCCATGTCAAGGACAATTTGGGTTTTTGCTATTCCAATCAAATAGATATTTATGCGATACTAACCGTGCTTTACCACACGGGAGGATAGGGCAACGCTGAGGAGCGACCTGAGCGCCCATGTGGGTTTATAAGGGAGGCGATGTAATGGCACCGCTTCTTTTTGTTTCTAACAAACTCTGCCTCCCTGGAAATCAAAGCGAAAAACCTCGGGGTGTGGGGCAGAGCCCCACCTTCAATCTTCACCTTTTGCTTTTGGTATTGTTAAAAGGCAT
Source organism: Thermacetogenium sp. UBA5472 (assembly GCA_002426495.1). GTDB lineage: Bacteria > Bacillota > DSM-12270 > Thermacetogeniales > Thermacetogeniaceae > Syntrophaceticus. The sequence continues at coordinate 15,727 of DIQC01000095.1, read as the reverse complement.
TCTCCTGTAACGAGATACTTGTAATACTCCCTCGGAGCTAATCTTGCTAAATCCCATTGGTATCGATCGTTGTTGTAATAGTCAGTCCAGTCGCCTAATCACTTGATGAATTTCTTCATAAGTTATACATTCCGAAATGTCAATTTCATCTTTCATGTGACCATAAAAGGATTCCTGCGGAGCATTATCCCAACAGTTTGCCTTTCGAGACATCGATTGCCTCAGTTCACTGTCTTTTATCAACTGGATAAACTTTATGCTTGTATAGTGCACCCCTTGATCCGAATTAATCAGGGTCTCGGCTGTCATAGAGACACCATAGTTTTCAATAAGTTGGTGCACGGTTTCCAGAACAAAATCAATTTCGAGAGATTCACTCAGTACCCATGCCAGCAGCTCTTTTGTACAAGCGTCGATGATGGTAGACATAGTGTTTTTGTGCTTGATCGGGATATATTTCAATATCCAATCGTGAAAAGTCGGAGACATAGGGCGGGGAAAGAGTATCATCGACTCTCCAATCAGGTCCTCCATTTTAACTACATTGAAGTGGCAAAACCGGTGCTCCTTGGGAACAACCAATACCATTTCGTTTAATGAGATAACCCGACAGCAAATCTTCTCATCATCAGGGGAGTCCAGCGCTGAGGTAATAATCGCATCTAATTCGTCATTATATAAAGCATCCAATAATTCCGATTCCAGGGTTCTGCGTGCGAAGGATATTTTAATATTTGGATGCAGGGAACAAAATGAACTCATGATTGTGGCGATATAGTGGGGGTTGAGGTCAGCTGTATAACCGATAGCCAGCTGCCCGTATTCGCCCAGATTATATCCGTAGGCTTTGTTCTGCAGTTGATCAACTGTAGTAACTATTTGCTTTACGTCCGCTAATATAAACTCTCCCAGGCCAGTTAACCTGGAATTCTTCCCGGACCGTAGGAATAACGGAGCCTGTAATTCTGATTCCAGTTGCTTAATATGTTTGCTGATATTGGGCTGAGTAGTATACAGACTTTCGCTGGCTCTGGTAAAGCTGCCACATTCAGCTACGGCGATAAAATACCTGAGGCTAAGAATATTCACGAAAATCCCTCCCCATTTATCAAACCTGTTCACTATCCACGGTATTCCATATCGAAATGCATTTCGTGTCTCACATTCAATTTAGATATTATCAAATTTTTGTGAAAAGGGGTATGGTTTAATTAAAGGGGGTCATATAATCATGGGTAGACTTAGTGGCAAAGTAGCAATCATCACAGGGGCAGCCAGCGGGATGGGTAAAGAAATAGCCCGGTTATTTGCTGAGGAAGGGGCCAAGGTCGTAGCTACAGATGTTCAGGAAGAGGTGCTGCAGGTAACTGTCAAAAACATAGCGGCTACCTACGGAGATTCGATCATCGGATTAAAACTTGATGTTACCAGTGAAAGTGATTGGAAAGCGGTTGTGGAAGATACGGTGAGTAAATACGGGAATATCAATGCGCTGGTCAACAATGCCGGTTATACCAGCGGGGTACAACTTGAAGATACTACCATTGACGTTTACACCAGAACAATGAACATTAATGCTCTGGGAAATTTGCTGGGTATTTTAGCAGTATTACCCTCTATGAAAGAGAATGGTCAGGGTTCTATTGTAAACATATCATCCATCGGTGGAATTGTAGGTGGGCAAGGTGGCGCCACTTATTCGATGTCCAAAGGTGCTAGCCGCTTGTTAACTAAGGACGCAGCTGTTGAATTGGCCAAATACAACATCCGGGTTAATTCAATACATCCCGGAGCTATCGCGACTGAAATGACTGTAGCTTATCTGGAAGCCAATCCGGAAATAGCCAAAGGTGCAACACTAACAATGCCCTTGGGCAGATTCGGGGACCCGATTGATATTGCTTATACCGCTTTATTCCTGGCTTCAGATGAATCAAAATATCAGACTGGTTCTGAAGTCATTGTCGATGGCGGGGTAACTTGTAAATAATATCATTTAATGAATGGAGTAGTGTAACTGAAAGATATCGAAAATTAAAGAATGTTTATTTTAAGGAGGATAAAATGGGTAGGGTTGAAGGGAAAGTAGCAATAATCACAGGGGTAGGTCAGGAATGTATTCTACGGTCGTGACAATGGGAAAATACGTGCCAACGTAATCGCTCCGGGATTTGTTATGACCGGAATGACAGGCAGCTTGGAACTGGATGAGTTGGCGTTATCTGTAGCCGCCGATAATGGTCCAAGCAATGCCGGGCAACCGATGGATATCGGCTATCTTGCCCTATTTCTTGGCTCTGACGAAGCTAAGTTCATAAATGGTACAGTAATTCCAGCTGATGGCGGTTGGATTGCACGCTAATCAAATCGATATATATTCTAACCAAAAGACCCTTCTGTTTCTATATAAGGAGGGCCTTTTTATTTTCTGCTATTTTGATATATCGGTCAACGGAACGGGAAGGTTCGACCGCAATGATTGGGTCACAACATAACTATAAAATAAAGACTGTACCAAAGGTTTGATCCTTCGATACCTGAATTCCCTGCTAAATTATAACTAGGTTCATTCCAATTGCAAATTGAAGGCTGCAAGAATCGCTCTCTGCCACTTGGTGACCTCGCTATGTTTATCTTTTACTTATCATCATAGTGTCCTCGACACTGGGATATCTCTATCACATTATCTTGTATCCGATACACCAGACGATTCTTATCGTTGATTCTGCGTGACCACCATCCGGATAAGTTACCCTTAAGTGCTTCAGGTTTGCCTGTTCCTTCATTATAATTACCGGTCAATATCTTAAATAAGCTGATTTATGCGTTTTATTGTTTTTTTATCTTGACCTTGCCAATAGAGATAATTATTCCAGGCTATCTCAGTAAAATTTATCTTCATTGTTCCATTTCCTTCAACTCTTCAATTGATTTAGAAATAAATTTACCTTCATTAGCCTCTTTAATCGATTCATTAAGGATTCTTATATTGAATTCACTAAATAATGGATCTACCTGTGTTGTAATTTCAAAAGGTATACCGCCTTGTCTAATACTTTGACGAATGAAAATATTAAAAGCTGTTGACATATTTAAACCCAATTCTTCAAATAACAATTCTGCTTTTTCTTTTAAATTATCATCAATACGAATATTTATTTGAGCCATATTAATCACTCCTTTCAATATATATTGTATATTAGTTGATATACGCCGTCAATGCATTGTATATCATATAGTATGGTATTTATTATACATTATATAATGATTCCAGAAGCTGACGTAAATCTCACCGTCACGAAGTTTCAAATGGTGACACCTACAAATAAGGATTGCTCCTGCATCCAGGCGAGATCCTTCTCGATATTGCCGCACTTGTAATAAATACGAACGGCGGGAGTTGAAGCCCCCGCCGTTGCATAATTTCATTTCAAATCAGGGAAAAACCCTATCGTTGTCTTTCTTTTATCAATTGCTTGGCCAGCAAAGCGCCGTCCTTGATCGCTTCATAACCGGTGCAGCGGCAAAGATGCTTGTTAAGAGCCTTTAAAATAGCATCTTCATCAGCATCCGGATTATTATCAAACAGTGCTACCAATTCGGTGACAATGCCAGGTGTACAAAAACCACACTGAATAGCACCTGAATCAACCAGTGCTTTCTGTACAGGATGAAGTTCCTTACCGTTGGACACACCCTCCACAGTGATCACTTCACCACCCTGCACCTTGTCCATGGTTGTGCGGCAACTTTTAACTGCTTTGCCATTTAAAATCACCGTGCAGGCACCACATGTATAATTATCACAACCGCGTTTGGTGCCAGTAAGTTGTAGATCTTCGCGCAACACATCGATCAACAATGTGTCCGCATCCACTTCCACAGTACGTTCGCAACCATTAACTTTAAAGGTGTATTTTTCAGCCATCAGGCATTCTCCTTCCTGTCGGCAAGGGCTTGCTTCATTTTTTCAGGGGTAATTGGTATTTCATAAAAGTCTATGCCCGTAGCATCATAGATGGCATTTAATATGGCGGGAACTACCGCTAAAAAAGGATGCTCGCCGATGCCCCGCGCCCCATATGGGCCTACTGCCCCTGGGTTTTCAATAAAGTCGACAGTAGACTTGGGGGGGATATCTCTCATCTTTGGTATCCGGTATCTGCCATAATGGGGATTCTTCTGGTGGCCCTGCTCATCATATATTAGCTCTTCATGAAGAGCTGCTCCAATACCCATCAGCACGCCACCTAAAACAGTGCCCCGCGCCTGCAAGGGATTTATTACCCTACCTATATCAAATGATGAAGCAAAGTGATCTACTATAACTTTGCCGGTTTTCTTTTCGACGCGAATCTGTGCACCCTGGGCACCAAAGGTATACTCCACACCTAATGTACCCTGGCCTGTTTCTGGATCAGGATTGGAATAGCGTGGCAACCTGGCATCAGCAGAGGCCTGGGCAATCTCACCAATGGTTATACCGTCAGAGGTTATATAACCCCGGGCTAGATCCTTAACCGCAACCTTGATACTCGGATCATTCCGCAGATAGACGTATTCACCGTTGTAATCCAGCATATCTTCATCAGCTTTAAGCACCTGGGATGCGGTTTTCTTTAAAATAGCAATGAGTTTGTTGGCAGCTCTTATGACGGCCCGCCCACCCTGCACAGTAAACATAGAGCCGATAGTTTGCCATTCATAGGGAGAGAACTGTGTGTCGATCTCCGTATAGCAATGGATCTTCTCGGGTGGGATTTGCAAAGCTTCTGCGGCCACTTGTTTCACCACTGTGCGTAGCCCCTGACCTTGTTCCGCACCACCCATATTTATCGAGACACTACCATCGATGTTCATCTTCATGTAGCATCCCTTGGTGGAAAACGTGGCTCCTTTGGGCGCTTTTGACAGAGCGGCAAAACCGCGGCCATAGTAGTAGTCTTCATCCTCCTCAGGCTTGTCCCCGTCAAAGATAGCTTCCTGTATTTTTTTGGCGGCAGCTTGCACATCTCCATTGGTTTTCCACATCTTTTCTCCAGAGGCAACTATGCTGCCTTCCCTTAGGTAATTCACTTCGCGGAATTTAAAAGGATCCATGTCCAGCTTGCGGGCAAGCATATCCATCAACCGTTCGGTGGCAAACTGCGATTCCGGGTGGCCATATCCACGGAAAGCACCTACCGGGGTTGTATTAGTGTACACAGTATAGCCTTCCATAAAGCAATGCTCGTACTCATAAGGGCCGCCGGAATTATGTGTAGCCGTTATCGTAACGTTTACTGGCGTTTCGGCAAAGGCACCACCTGAATGCAGAATCTTGCTTTTTATAGCGACCAACTTGCCGTTTTTCTTTGCACCGAGCTTCATAAAGGTTCGGATACCATGTCCACTAAGCGTGCTGGTAAAGTCTTCTCTACGAGTAGCCACCCATTTTACCGGGCGTCCGGGTACAAAGCTGGCAATCCAGGCTATAGTTATCTCTACTGTGATATCGGACTTGTATCCAAAACTGCCACCTATTTCAGGGATGTGCACTCGCACTTCTGAAACCGGCATATCAAATGTGTGAGCCAACTCTTGCCGGATGATAAATGGGCAGACGGAAGATGACCAACATTCGATGCTTTGGTCTTCCTTGAACCAGACGATAGAACCGTGAGGCTCCATAGCCGCCGCTGAACCGATGGGGTAATTAAATTCTCCTTCAACAACTACATCCGCTTCCTCAAAACCTTCTTCACCTTTGCCTTTAATCAGGCGGTAATAGTTGGCTACGTTAGTGTCGGGAATACATTTCAGCGTAGGTAACCGCTTGTATTCCTCTTGATGCTCGTGAATCAGGACTGCATCTTCTTTCATGGCTTCCCGAGCATCAGTGTAGACCAGCAAGGGCTCATATTCTACCTTGATTTTTTCCACCGCTGCATTGGCCTGCTCTAAAGTTTCAGCCACTACCGCTGCTACCGGTTCACCGGCATAACGTACCTTATCCACCGCCATAGGAGTTTGATCAGCAATGTTATCACCGTAACGTATGCAACAGTCTTTTCCAGTTACCACCTTCACTACCCCGGGCATCTTTTCAGCAGACGATGTATCAATATTGATAATCTTAGCATGGGCATACTCAGGGCTAAGAATGGCTGCATACAACATACCGGGAATACGGATGTCATCCAGATAAATTGCTTTACCGGTTGCTTTGCTGATTGCATCTGGGCGTGGTAACGGCTTGCCGATATATTTGTATTCCATATGCGTTCTCCTTTCCTGTAGATTATTCATTGACATGAAGTAGTTTCCTTTCCAGAGGAGTATTGTTTCGATATGAATAGTTGTACATATAGCAATGCCAAGGGAATACAGAACTGCAATATACTGGCGCCTACCCTGTTAATATTAGTTTCTCATACCCGTCAACACATAATTCATTGTCTCCGCCATTACGCAATAGCATACCTGTGACCCCTTTCAGGTAAAGAAATCACAGGTATGCTTATAATTATTCTGTCACAGAAGTAGAAGGTGTGCTAATATCTTCTGCTAATTCAGCAGGATCAATAGCTCCTCTTCCAATTAGCCAGTAGACAATTGCTGTTACGATCAGAGTACTGTATATTGCTCCGATAGTGCCCATAATAAATACTGAATTCTTAAGAATTACATAGGCTATAACACCTATCACCCAAGCGGCAATAGCCCTCCAGTTAATACCGTTATTGTACCAATATTTTCCATTAACTTTGGCCGCTTGACTCCAATCATATTTTTGCTTGCGCAATATATAGAAGTCTACGATCATAATTGCAAAAAGCGGCGCAAATATCAGCCCGACATAACCCAAGAATCCCATGAAAGCATCTAAAAAACTACCTATTACAATTGGTACCAAAGAAACAAAAGTACAAAGAATCGCCACTATCCAAAGCGACTTGAAAACAGGCATTTTTGGCCAGATATTTACTGATGACATGCCTGCAGCATATATATTGACACAATTGGTAGTGACAGTCGCAAGGATCAAAACCAAGAATGCAACCCATCCAAGGCCAAGCTGCCCCATAATACTAGATGGATCCGATGTATTGGGGTCAAATTGCCCTGTCGCCATGGTGGTTGCAATAACACCAATTAAACCGACTACTGCGAACCAAAAAAGCGCTACATTAGCTCCAATCATAGGCGCCACTGTAGATGATACTTTATTTTTAGTATAACGTGTAAACTCAGCTATGGCAGGTACCCAACCTAAACTAAATGCCGCCATAACATCCATTCCTACTCCAAAAGGCATATGCAGTTCTAGTGGAGCTTTCCATGCCATAATGTCAATTAATGGCCAATGCTGCAAGATTACTACCGTTTCCCATATTGTCAATATTACTAATAGCGTTGCTGCAATGTTTTCAGCAACCTTAATAGACCGCGAACCACCCACTGCAGCCATCCAGCCCTGAAGAGTACAGCATATTAATACACCAAGAGCTAGTGTCCACCAGCTTCCCTCCATCCCAAGGGCAGGCCATCCCCAGAGCTGGTTAAACAGAAAACTCATAGCGATGGCAGCAATAAATGTATTAGAAGCACACCAACCAATAAATTGGGTCATATTTAAGACAGACGGAAGTATACTACCTTTAATACCGAAAGGCACCCGTGCTAAACCCATAGTTGTTGTTCCAACTTTATACCCCATATATCCTATTAACGCCATTATTACATAGGCTATAGGATTGGCAATTAATATAACTGCAATGGCTCCACTGAAACCCATAGCAGCGACGACTCCTCCAGTGTACCATGAAGAAGTGTTAGCATTAGCCCCTATCCAAGTAGCCACCATCTCCCAAAAGCCATAATGTCGACCTTCTTGAGGCACAGCTTCCTCAACCGAATATTCCTTGACTCCCTCACTCATAATTTGTCACTCTCCTTAGTAAAGAATTGGCTCATTATTTTTTATTTTTTGGAATAGCTTTCAATGACCATTTATTGCTAAGGCTAAGCTGCATATAGTAAAGTGAATTTAATACCCGCTAACCACGCAGAATCACCTGTTAAAAATACAGCTGACTTTCTACTTTATTTCTTGCTACAATTTTCCCGTTTTTAATTACAAACAATCGCGTAGGCTGTACTCTGATAGCATCAGCAATATTAGAGCAATCTAAAACCACCAGATCAGCTCTACTCCCAGTAGTGAGGCCATAGTCGTCAAGGCGAAGAATCCGAGCGGCGTTAGTCGTCATCATTTGGAACACAGTGTTAATCTCCTCTGGAAGACTAAGCTGGGCTGCGTGTGCAACAATTAAAGCTACTTCTAGCAGATCTGCCTTTCCAAAAGGATAAAATGTATCCCTAACACAGTCCTGTCCGAAAGACATATTAACACCTCGGGCCAACAGCTCTTTCACCCTCGTTATTCCTCTGCGAATCGGCTGCTTGTCCTGTCTACCTTGCAACAATAAGTTTGTTACAGGATTAGTAATGACATTAAGTTCGGCTGCTTTGACTTTATCCATTACATAATCTGCATATGTATCATCATAGGCCGCTAAAGCACATGTATGCCCAACTGTGACTCGCCCTTCCCATCCACAAGAAACAGTCGCATCCGCAACCATTTCTAGAGTGCGGTAAAAGGGGTCATCTGTTTCATCAACATGCATATCAATATCTGCATTAAACTCTTTGGCTAAATCAAAGGCAAAATCAACATGTTTTTGGCTATCTACAGGTGTTTTTTCGTTTGCAGGCATTCCTCCGACCACATCTGCTCCATTATCCATGGCCTGCCACATCAGCTTATCTGTACCGGGATCCTGTAAAATACCCTCCTGAGGAAATGCTACTATTTGCACATCCATGATAGGAGCATACATCTTCCGAGCTTCGACTATTCCTTCCAAGGGAACAAGCTTTCCGGTCGTGTCAACATCTACATGGGTGCGTATTCTAGTTGTTCCATTTAAACATGCCATTTTTATAGTTTTTCCAGCTCGTTCAACAATATCTTCGATAGTATAACGTGCCTTTTTGTCCCAGATAATCTCAATTGCCTCTGTGAGTGTACCAGTAGCATTAGGACGCACAACATCAACAATGTTAGTTTTATCGAGGTGAATATGTGGATCAATAAAAGCAGGACTTACTAGTTTCCCTCCGGCATCTATGCTATCTGTGGCTGTTTCAATCGTTTCCCCCACTGAGACGATTTTTCCGTCTTTTATTCCTATGTCTGCTATAGTATCTGTACCAGCAATAAGTGCATCTTTAATTAGCAAATCCATCACTGCAAACTCCCCTTTCTCCAAAATGGATGAATGCAATTCTACTCATCAAAGGCAACTATTCTGCAAATCGATGACTCGCCTCCTACGAACCGCCAGGGGAAACACCCAATGATGAGACGTCTCCCTAAAATCTGATCAATATCACCTCCCAGGTTCTCGGCATGAAGGATATTGTCGGGAAACAGAGCTATATGCATAACCTGATAATCTGCGCCAGGCAATACCTCATCCATAGATTTTCCATATTTGTTGCGCATGAACGCATCACATTCCTTAGCTTGAACAGGTGCCCATTCCCTAATTTTTGTATTCATGGGGTGATCCGCGGAGCCACAATCAACCCCTATCCATTTGATTTTCATTTTTTGACACCAATCAGCAAACTCTCGTGTCGGACCTGGATGTTTTACCATATACCGTACTTCATCAGCCTCGGGCTGATCCCAGGCGTAACGATGGTATCCTGTATTAATAATCAGAATATCTCCCTCTTTGACCTCCACCCGATCAGTGATATCTTTCGGGGTATAAACACCATAGTCTTCGGCAATATCACTGAGATCAACAACCACACCGGGGCCTACTAAATAATCTAGCGGTAAACTTGCAATATCTTGACCATAGGTACAAAAATGCATCTGCCCATCCAAATGAGTTCCTACATGATTTGAATGAGTAACTACTTGACCGTTAGCACCATTTGGACAAAGCCGTTTAAAAAATTTAATCTGCAGTGGCTCATAGGTCGGCCAAGGTGGTGTTAAATGGCTCAAAGGTTGTGTCAAGTCATACATTTTTACATTTTCCCAATTCTTAAGCATCTCTGATTCCTCCTAATTAGTTTTTGATACAGCTTCTTGTTAAATAACAAACAGCAATTTTATATCAGTCTGTTTTGTTACCATATTCTTTTGCTAATGCCACTATCGCTTTAGCAAAACACTCCCACGGCGGGCTAACCAGTCCTGCACCTATCTGACCAATTCCAGCCTCCCGATGAGCAATACCGGTATTAATCCGAGGTAATATATTCTTCTCAATCACCTTTCGCACATCAATACCAGTAGGTGTGCCTCTGAAATCAAAGAACGGTATGGAATACATGTTGTTATCAGTTATTGTAACCTCATACATCTGCTGGGTGTACTGCAGAGCATCCTGGGGAGTACCACCGACAAACTGTACAATAGGTAAAGCAGCTGCCATAGCAAAACAGCCGATTCCAGCAGTCTCTGTTATAGCGCTATCCCCGATGTCCGGGTTTGCATCATCTTCGCTGTAACCTGGAAAATACAGACCTTTGACCATCTCGGCAGGCCCGGTAAACCACTGATCCCCGAGACCACTAACACGAATACCGAATTCCGTCCCATTACGACTCATTGTTGTCACTACAGTACTACCCTTAACCCCATTTGCGGCATCAAGCATCGCCTTACAGGTAGGCATCGAAAGATTAAGGAAAAAATGGTCATTGCTGCTTATAAACTCAACGATTTCTACCAACTCATCATTTGGAATGTCAGCCTTGACCAGATATGGGACAATGATCCGTATAAATAAAGAAGTTGCAGCTTTATTACGATTATGAACCTCATCACCCATGTGGAGAGCCTGTGCTATGATCGATCTCATATCAATGCCATCAGTTAGAGCAATTGCCCTTTTTAAGCCAGGAGCCAGAACATTTTCAATCCATTTCAGACGTTCCAGAACTTCCTCGCTGTATGCGCCAAATCGCAGGACCTTCCCGAGCCCTTCATTGAATGTGCAATAAGCATAATTGCCATATTTTTTATTTTCTAGAATAAAGACTGGCATCGACGGGGATATGAGACCCGCCATCGGCCCTACGGCATTGTGTTCATGACAGGGGCTGAACTCAATCTCTCCACTTTTCGCTAATGCTTCGGCTTCATCCGGATTATCCGCCCTGCCTTCATACATTAGAGCACCGATCACAGCACCTTTCATGGGCCCCGCCATGTTTTCCCAAGCCACCGGAGGCCCTGAATGAAGATAGGTGTCTCGGCTGAGCCCTGGGATAACATCAATCGCCCGGCCAACGTCTATCAATACAGGTGCGGAGGAAGAATAGCGCTCAATTGCTTCTTTATTCGCCTCATCAATGTCATCTCTATAGCTTAATGCCTCAAGGGCATCGATCAGCTCAACGTGACCCCTACTTGGCGGCTCCCAATCTAAGTGAGTCACCTCAACCCCCAAATCCTTTAACTCAGCAGCGAAACCAGCATTACCAAGGTTAACTATTTTTAAATCTTGTTCAAATATGTTATTAACATCCATGGCAAAATCATCTCCTCTCTCTTTGTTACTTTTTCAATAAGTTTGCTGTAAGATTGGCTGCGCGATAATTACTAACGCAGACAAAGACCCCTTCTTGCTCAAGAATACGTTTTTGCTGGTCGAAATTTTGGGGATCAGCTTGAGTACCAACTAAGGATGCCACAAAGGACAACTGTCTTCCATCCTTGGCAGCCGCTTCTTTAGCCTGTTTAACTGCCGCAGCCATTACCCCCGCAGGGTCGCTGTGAGATCCATGGCCCAGAATAACATCAAACAGGATCACCGCTACTTCAGGATCCGCTGCCTCCTTAAGTAATCGCGGTACTCTAAGACTGGGTTCCAACATAGGATGAGGTCTTCCCCTCGTGAAGTGATCTTCACCCATATCTAAAAATGTATTTTCTTTGCTTTCTTCCACATCGGCAAGAGCTTCCGTTTTCACTGAGGGGACATTGGAAAAGTAGGATATACCCAGATTTCGGAAAACCATCATAGACTCTTCACAAAGAGTCCCACCGCCAAAAAGTGCTCTTACATACCTTTGACTGTCTTTCAATTGACTGTTTGCAGTTTTGATAAAACCGCAAGCGTCCTCATCCGGAAGGGTTATGTTATTGCTACCGCTGGCTAAACCAACAGCCTGTATCGCTGCCTCTTCAAGATTATTGCAAATAGTAATATTATTAGAAACAGATTCTAAAGGCGTCTTATTGCCCAAGAAGCATATAACAACAGGCTTATTTATCAATTTTGCCTTGGCTATTATTTTCCCTACCACAGCTTGTGCAGGAGGCTTGGATATTAAAACAATAATTTTAGTTGAATCATCTGCCGTCAAGAGCTCTAAGGCTGTTAGTGTTGTCAAACCGCCAACTTTATCCGATAAATCTCGTCCACCTGTACCTATTGCCTGGCTGATTCCTTCGCCCAGACAATCAATCAGAGTAGATACTTGTTGGATACCAGTACCTGAGGCTCCAACAATGCCGATTGACCCACGACGAACGCGATTCGCAAAACCCAAAGGAACACCATTAATAATCGATGTGCCACAGTCTGGCCCCATCATCAGTCTGTCCTCGGCAGATGCAGTCTTTTTCAGCAATATTTCATCTTCGACACTGACATTATCGCTAAAAAGAAAAACATGCATTCCCTGCCGCAAGGCCTGGCGCGCTTCCCGTGCGGCATAAACCCCGGGAACAGATATGACAGCCATATTGTAGCCTGGGCTCAGCTGACATGCTTTTTCAATACTGCGCGGTTGTTCATCCTCACTAACATTGCTCTTAGATGGTCCTTTTTTAGCAGCTAAAATACTATCTGTTTCTTCTAATACAGCATCCAATGTCTCTTCATCAATTACACAAACCCCGATCAGAAGATCATTCGGAGATGAAGCATTTGCTTCTTCAGTCAGCAAATCCAAACGGGCGAGGGACTCTTTATTCAGATCAGTTCCCATCCCCACCATAATATCTTGTACCCCTGCCATCTCTGAAACTTGACTAGTCAAGCTCATCAATGTAATGGAATCATAATATGCATTAGTTCGTACTATAGTTTTTGCAAACATCTATAATCCTCTCTCCCTTACCATTGTTAAAGTTCAAAATCTTATTGCCCTCATATCTGTATCTTATTAGCTGCATATAGAATCCCAGATAGATACCCACGGCAATATCTGTCCCTGAAGTCGCACCTAAAGTAATCAGGGTACGAACAGCAGCAGTAACATCTTCAATGCCTCCCCTGGTAACCGCATGAATCGTTTCTTGTAGATACTCGTGAAAACAGCCCGCCATAGCCTTTCTTAGAAAAGAGGAACTAATTTCGTTTGTAGCTTTCAAGTTACTATTAATTGATCCGTATAATTCATCGATTAAATCATGGTAATCTAGACCGGTACTGGCTGCGGCTACAAATCCATGCAAGAAATCATCTCCACTGGGAGTAAGCCCTGGGCCATATCCTAGCAACCCAGATACGACCTCATGTAAATCATCCTTTTTGTTCGCATAAATCACTTTTGACAGTAATTGAATTTTTTCAGTCAACGGATGATCATGACTCGCAATCAGCTTTACCAAACCACTTTTTGCTCCCCAGCAGCATAAAGCATTCTGGAAGGCATAAACATTCGCCCCTGATAAACCATCCCCTTTCCAGGTTAAATCTGACAGGCACCTACCCAACCAAATCATCACCTTGTCGCAGTCAACAAACAACACTTTATCGATTTTCAAAATGTTCCCCGCAACAGTTACATCCATCCCTCGCTCCAAACCTATAGCAAAAAAATTGAGATTGGCTGGTAATTTAACCACCAAGTAATTTCTATCGTTACCCAAGCGTTCACATACCAAAGATAAAAGCTCACCATCATATTCGATGTTCACAACTCTGTGGAAAACACTATGAACCCTTGCCTTTTGCCCTATATAAGGTTCACTTCTTAATATGTTAAGTAGTGCATTAATTCGTGAGCCCGCTATCTGAGCCTTACAGATAAATGGATTCATAAATGTTATGACCTCATCCCTTTTCTATTAGTGTTCTCTAGTGATCTCAATTCTAGAATTACAAAAACGTTACCTTTATGGCATCTTTACAAGAACTCAACTGCGATTTTGGAGAAGCACTATAACACCCTTACAAAGTGGTGATTTCCTCTGAAATTGACATAGGGCTTTCATGTACTTATTACAAAACATCAAGTATAATCTTTATTTGACACAACTCTTACATTTTGACTACATTAGACAATGAAAGCAATTTTTATTGTCATTTGTCGTTGTATCGGCGATGAAAAGGAAGGGGAATCCTAATTGAATAAGCAGTTTATTAAACAGAACTATCGATGGCTTATCTGGGCAGTAATGGCAGTAGCTTATATTGTGGTATTTTTCCACAGAATGGCAGCAGGAGTTGTGAAAGATGATTTGGTACAAACCTTCGGCATATCATCAGCCACATTCGCTAATATAGGCGCTGCCTACTTTTATGCATACATGGTCATGCAGATCCCCGCTGGGATCCTTGCTGATACACTGGGTGCAAGAAAAACTGTGACCTACGGCACCCTGCTAGCGGGAATTGGTTCCGTCATTTTCGGACTGGCACCAGGAGTAGAATATGCTTTTTTAGGGCGAACTCTTGTGGGGCTTGGAGTTTCGGTAACTTTTATCTGTATCTTAAAAATTCTTTCCGAATGGTTTCCCCCACAACGGTTTGGCTCCATGACAGGGCTCACTTCTTTAGTCGGTAATCTGGGTAGTGTTATGGCACAAACCCCCCTAGCTTTGATGGTTGCAGCATTCACATGGAGATATACATTTATTTCCATCGGACTTGTTACCTTAATCGTTGCGATCTTCTGTTACGTTATTATTCGTGACCATCCCAGCGAACTTAACACCGACAAAATGCAACAGAGCACAGAGCAGAAGGTCAAACCTGAAACGCCTTCTCCTTGGGCATCTGTTATACAAGCTCTTAAAAACTGGAAAACTTGGCCAGCCGTTATTATTATCACAGGGTTTATGGGCTCCTATATCTGTTTCTCAGGCACCTGGGGGATTTCATACCTAACAGATATCTATGGCATTTCTAAAGAAGGAGCAGCTAACTATACACTAGTTTCCACAATCGGATTTATGTTGGGAAGCTTTTTAATCGGCGTATTCTCTGACCGAATTCATAGCAGGAAAAAACCAATGTTAATTTTTGGGCTACTCTATCTGGCAACCTGGGGAATACTTGTATTTTACAATGGAGGCAAACCCCCACTAAATATTCTCTATCCCCTTCTTTTCACTATGGGATTCTGTGCCGGAACATACTTCCTTACATTTGCCGCAGTAAAAGAAGTCAACCATCCGCAGACAGCCGGAACTTCGACTGCTGTCGTAAATACCGGTGGCTTTCTGGGAGCAGCTGTTTTACCAGCGCTGATGGGAGCCTATCTTGACCAGGCAGCAAGCACCATACCGCTTGTTACCGTTTACCAGAATTCTTTTATGTACCCTTTCATTGCAGTTCTTATCAGTACAGTTTTCATATTATTCGTTAAGGAAACGACTTGTAGGAACATCTGGAAAAGCCCAAACGAGAACAATTAGTTA
>DIQC01000025.1:1064-12209 GCA_002426495.1 Thermacetogenium sp. UBA5472 | reverse complement strand
AACGCCTGCACTTCTTCCGTCTGGCTTGGCTCAGATGACTGTGACTCTCCATCTGAGGTAGTGCCTGCAGGCTCCTCGTTTCCTGCACAGCCAACCAGTAGAAATGCCATCATTAACACCAAAATAGGTACTAGATAATGTTTCTTTCTCATAAACAACCCCCCATATTAATATTTCTTACAATACCTCTCGAGCACTACACCGTTAATTCATATGGATAATTATATGAATAGCTGACGCTCAAACACCCCCTTTGATACTTCAAAAAGACTGTTTAATAAAACAAAGGCGGCTCTCCCATAGTGCTGGAAGAAC
Organism: Thermacetogenium sp. UBA5472; assembly: GCA_002426495.1. GTDB lineage: Bacteria > Bacillota > DSM-12270 > Thermacetogeniales > Thermacetogeniaceae > Syntrophaceticus. The sequence continues at coordinate 11,894 of DIQC01000025.1, read as the reverse complement.
CGCCTGAAGTCTCATATCTTATGTTATGTCTCCTTTCCACAATGGGAGGCATACCAGTTACCCGATATACCCTATCGGTCTGCAGACCTTGTTAGACAGGGCCAACAGACTCGGAGCTTTTTATGATTTTTCGAAATGCCTGTCATTTCACAGGACATCGATCAATATTTATACAAATCTTAAAACAACTTGTACATTTTGTCAAGGGTACCAGTTGGGCCCATCAGGGGGACGGTTCCGGTGATTGGTCCAGGTACAAAGTCTATCGGGGAAGCAGGGGGACGTTCTTTTTGCTTCATCCATCGCGGGGACATCGCGGGGACGGTTCCGGTGATTGGTCGCTGATGGTACCTGTGGTGCCTGGCACCATTTATACAGTTTATTCATTCGATTATACCGGCCAGTAATTGGTCGAGGTACAAAGTCTATCGGGCTCTCTATTGATGCCGACATAGCACCCAGGATGCAGGGCCAGATTCCAGGTACAATATCTATCGGACTCCCCATCCCGTGTCCATCACGAGAACCGTCCCTCTGATGGGTGCAGGTACAAAGTCCGGCCCAGGGCCACCCCGCCCACTCGAGAGCCCGTCGAGAACCAGCAGCTTATTCCCAAAAGCGTGACAAAAGGACCGTCCCTCTGTCACGTTCTAATAGGGCCACTCACTGATACCACCAAGGATATTATATACATTGCTGAACCCCATATCGGCCAGTTTTTCCGCGGCCTGACTGCTCCTGTTTCCGCTCTTACAATAAATTAATATTTCAGCATCTTTGTCTGAGAGCTGCTCTGGTTCGGTATCTGTAATTGTTTCGTTCGGTATTAAAATGGCTCCATCAATGTGTTTTTCATCATATTCTTCTTGTGTACGAACATCTACAAGTATAACCTCTCCTTCATCGATTTTAGCCTTGGCTTCTTCTGCAGAAAGATCAGTGTATTCAGCTGTTGACGATGACTGCTCCTGCTCAGCGCAAGAGAATGCAAACAAACTTAATGCTGCCAATAGTAAACATGTGACCAGCACGGTAAATTTTCTTTTCATAGCTTTTAATTCTCCTTCTGTAGCAACTCAATTCTCATTCTTAGCTTATTAAACTAGCAAAACTGGGTTTGGTCAATGGGCACATCGCTGAGAAGCATCCCTAAGTGCTCTCAAGAGCGTGACAAAAGGACCGCCCCCGAGTCACGAAAGGGGAAAAAGGGGAACCAATCCTTTTTGGTTCCCCTGCCACCAGATTCCTATAATAAAATATTTTTTCATTATCAATAAACATTTGATTCAATTCTTTAGTAGTCCCTGCAAACTGTTTTGCTTTTGCCGCTGCCTTAAGATAATGCCTTAACCCATTAACGTCTTAACCCATTGCGGAAGCCTTGGGTATTTCTTCTTGATAATATTATCTACTGTGAGAAAATTCCTGTTCTTAGAGAAAAACACAATGGCGGAGAATAGGATTATCGCGACACTGAGATAAATAGTCTGAGAAACCATAGTACCCACTAGCCCAGGAAAACAGCCACAGTCAAGATCACGCCCTTGCAACAGGACGACCCCTTCACCTATTACAAACGATAATCCGAGCATCCCACCCCCAAATGCAACTAATCTAGTTAACACACCGAGAATTAGAGCTAAGCCCACTGCCAATTCTGCAAAGGGAAGAATATAGCCGAATATTGCAGCAAAATCAATTGGCTCTATGGGAAGTATGCCATATTCATACACAACATGAACCGAATTCATCTTAATATCCGGAAGTTTTAATATTGATCCCAATGCAAGAATAGCACCGACTAGAATTCTTGAAATGATTGTGAACCATTTATTACCGAAAATTTTCTGATACATAATTTGTTTCCCCCTTCCATATTTTAATTTAACTTCTGTAGCTTTGCGCCGGCAGATATCACCACCCTTTTGATTTTCTCTCATGACTTCTATTATGTAAAGCAGTCCCTACTGCTTATTTGTGTTGCTACTCATATGTAATCACCAGCTATCAACTCAGTCAATAAAAAGTAAATATGTTAAATAAGTTTGATTATCCCCTTTCTCCTAAGAGGGGATAATTTTAATAAAATCAGCGGTAGAGTCAAGGGGATCAAGGCTCACAAAGGGTTTTTAAATATAACACTCATAATAAAATAGGTAATTAAATAAACATAATAACAAATAACAAAAATAAAAAATACCACCATAAACAGAGGCATGGTCAGTCCTTCAGCCTATAGATTTTAAAGGCCTACCACAGAAACTTATTCTATGCTCAACAATAACAAGCCCATGCTCCTTTAAGTTATCTGAATAACGGTGCCCGGTTAATTGGAATGAACTTGCAGCATCCTTTCTAAATTTTAAAGGGAGAAGAGGAACCAAAGACTATTGGTTCCTCTTCCATCCACTATGCCCTATAACTTAATGGCTATTTTGTAATTTCAGAGGTGAAAACGGTCTTGTCTTGAACTCCTAAGAGGAAGTGAGCAAAACCAGGCCAATACTGTGAGTGTTTACCCTGTCCACCGACAACAAAGATTTGGAAGTGTTCTGCATTGCTTACAGGAGGCACTAACGTATCTTCAGTTACTGTAGTACCTAATGTATCTGAAGCACAATCAGCACATTGATCAGGGTATGCACTGGCAGGTTTGCGAGCATTCTCCCACAGCCATTCTTTGAACTGAGCTTTGGTATAACCGGCATCAGAGATGAGTTTCGCAAACTCTGGGTTTACAAGCAAGATAACATCCGTATCTATTGCACATGCGGTATTCTGTCCAGCATAGGAAACAGAATCTGCAAATGCCCTCAATACTCCATCAACACTCACGCTGGAGTGGTCAGCTATGTTCAGAGGAGGCCCTCCAGCATAAACGGTTACAATGTTATCTTTATCAGTATAGCCCTTTTCTTCGCTATAAGATGTCCAAGGACTTTCCTCAATATTCTCTGCCACAACCGTTGTTATAATGTTACCTGACCAGCCTAATGATGATTTGTCAGGTGACGGTGGTTTGGAACCGCCTACAACGTCAGTAATTAAGGATACTGCGTAACCTATCGATGTGTTAGCCTGGTTGAATCCACCAGCTGCTCCTGTCCCACTGGCCAGCCCGATCTCCTCGGCTATTGGACCATTAACCACTGCCAGAATACCATTCGGGTGGGTAGTCGTGGTACAGCCCGCCCAGTTAAAGTCAGGGTCAATCATGGCTTCCAATATGCTTATGATAACAGGCATGTACTCTGGCTTACACCCGGCCATTACAGCGTGAGTTGCGACTAGTTCCACTGTCAGCGCGCCATTGCGTGGAGGTACTTCCCATACAACCTCATCAGGAGCGCGAGTAGTGCCTTCCAGCATCGCGTCTACCTTTTCCGGTGTTGGGGGAACAACCGGTATTCCCTCAGACCAACCATTATCAATAAACATTTGATTCAATTCTGCAGTAGTACCTTCAAATTCAAATGTTTCTGCGGGATAAGCCTTCTGTTGTTTCAATTTTTCAGCATCCGCTTGTTCGGGCTGCCAGTTAGTAGCCGCCTCAAAGATATCGGGGAATGCTTTTTCTGCTTTTTCAGTAATTGCGTCCTCACCAATACCACCCATGGGGTGCTCGACAACCACATAATTAATTATAGCACCGGAATTATCTAATGAAGCTTGTTCTACTAACTCCACAAAATCGCCTGTTGCAATAGTAACTGTAGGGATACCTGCTTTTTCAAATTTTAGCTGGTCAACTACCAGCGCTGTTGTGCAGGACCCTCAATCAGCTTGGCTGCTAATTATCAAGTCCGGTTCTAAAGCTGCTACTTTATCTATTATATCCGGACCCATTTTAGACGGCCCATAATCATTTGTTTCAGGCATTGTTTCATAAAGCTTAATTATATTAATATCTTTGATACTTTTCTGCAATTGTTCTGCTACCGAATCCAAGAAAAGATTCCCATTCTCTTTACCGTTCCAGCGCAGAGCAACAGTTTTACCTTCCAGGCTTGAGGGATGTTCATTTAATTCTATAGGCTCAATCAATTGAACACCTTCAGGATTAACCAGCGTCCAAGTGCTAGCTTCTTCTGCTGTAGATCCGCCACCACATCCGCTCAGCATAAATATTGACACTGTGAAAACCATAATCAACAGCAATACCACTGATTTAGGCTTCTTCATTTTCCACATAAAAAGTTGTCCCTCCTCACATATTTTTTGATGTACAGCTACACTTAACTTCTGCTGCTCATGAAAAGTAGATGATTACACCCCCCTTTTTGTAGAATACATCCACTCCCACATAACAGACAACCCAACTGACTCACCACTAAAAATAAATTAAATAAAAGACTGGAAGTGTGGATCTTTAATGTTAGTGTAGCCGTTGGGCAGCTTGTGAATCAATAAAAGAAAAATAAAGAATATTGAATACATTTGCTGTCATTTTGTCGTTTATTATGGGTAGCTCTTAAGAGAAAACTGCCCTTTGTAAACTGCGTTTACCGCCAAACTATACAAATCCATAAAAACTATTAAGTAAACTATGAAGTAAAGTTAAAAACATAAACCCCATTGAACCTGCAATAAAGATAAGCCCTGTCGCGGGCTTATCTTTATTGCTTTACTATCCTAGATTCAAGAATTACTCTATAAGTGTATAGATTTTTAATGGTCTTCCTACAGCACCATATCTCTGCTCTATCTCAACCAGTTCATGCTCTTCTAAAAAATTAAAATAGCGCCGGACTGTCACTTTGGAAAGGGAAAGATAATTAGATGCACTTTCCGCAGTTATATCATTTCCTCTGTTTTCCATGAAAAACAAAACGACCTGCCTCAGGGTAATGAAGCTGAGGCCTTTTGGTAAATTATCTTCATCAGCATTGGCCCCAAGCATCTTGGCAATCCATTCATCTGCGGCTTCTTCAGTTAAACTATCGCTTATATCAATATCCTGGTTATCAGCTGTCTGTTGATGCTTATGGCTTGTCTGCGCCTCTATTGCATGGTTTTTCTGCTGCCCACCAGCGATCGCCGCCAACATCTGATTAAAAGCCTGTGACAATTCTTTGATCCCGCCGCCCCCATTTAATGGTAGAGGATGGGCAGTCCTGTTTACCTTCACTTCCTGCATCCTATTGATTACCTCTTGCAGCGGTTTGCTGAACGATCTATTAACCGAATAAATGGTGACCAATGCCATCAGTAGGGCCAGAGTAACACCGGTAATTCCCATCATTTTAAGTGGTTCGTAAAAAGGGATATTATCCAATTGTACCCCAACATACAGCAGGCCTATTATCTGCCCGTCTCCGTTAGCTATTGGTTTGTAGGCGGTTTGGTACATCTGGTCCATTATTTCAGTTCGCTCCAAGTAGCATCGACCAGCATCAAGTGTTTTAAGTGTACCCTGCTTCAGAGGGTAAGTATCCATATTTAAAGCCCTGTTGCAGCCCCCTTTATCAAGAACACTTGTCGCGACACAAGAGTTATTCATCATCACAACACACATAGCTTCAGTTACTCTCTGAATGTAATCAACAATAACAAAATTATTGTTGATTACTACCTGCCCTTTATAAAGATCCCCACCTTTGATCTGCCATGGGCCTGGACACTTGAGTTCTAATAGCTCCTCTGCTGTAAGCAGAGCATCTCTTGCATTGGCTTCTTGAAACTTAAATTCGTTTGTGTTATAATAAGAATAAGATATAAGAATGAGGGTTATTGTTAGCAAAACCATGCTCACTAGCATAAGCATGGCACTCTTGATTTTTAATGAGCGCATCCGATAGCATCTCCATTAATATGTTTTTTGTATATTTTATGAAAATTCTAATATGCGTCTTTAGCTAACAGCAACTGATTTATAGTAGTATTACCTATTGGAATGGCCCCTCTTAATCTATTATTCAAGACGGCGGCTCAACTTTCCTGCTTTACACTCGGACCATCAGGGGGACGGTTCCGGTGATGGGTCGTGGTACAAAGTCTATCGGGTCTCCATTATGGGTTCATCACGAGAACCGACCATCTGTTTGTTTCTGGCTGTAGTCAGCAATTTGTGTTCAGCGAACAACATATTAAGCATGCGCAAAAAGGCTGCCCCGTTTTTCAGAGGCAGCCTTTCCCTATTTACTCAGTACTCACACTATTCTACAACACATTACATCTATTATTTGCTCAGTTCTCTTGATACGGTAACTTCTTCTTGTGACTTCGGTGACTTATAGTGCTGGAAACCGCCCCAATACTGCGAATGTTTACCCGCACCACCGGTTACGATGATTCTAATTTGTTCTGGTGTTGTGACAATTGGTACCTCGGTATCATCGGTCACTGTCTCCTCAAGATAACCGCTAGCCCATTCGGCACACTTTTCAGCATATTCTCCGGCAGGTCGTTTGGAATTATCCCAAAGCCACTGCTGTAATTTCTCTTTGGTCCATCCTTCATCAGCCAACATCTGGGCATGTTCCTCTGATACCAGGAGTACAACATCTCCTTTTGATGCACAGGTGGTGTTCTGCCCTGCGTTGTTAATGGTGTTTGCCATAACACGCATCAAACCTTCATTACCAACACTGGTATGATCCTGTATATTAGTTGGAGGACCGCCGGCAAAAACAGTTACGATATTATCATCTTTTGTAAAGCCCTGCTCTTCACTGAAGGACTGCCACGGGCTATTTGGGCTTTCCGCTACTACTGTGGCCACAGCGTTTCCAACCCAACCCTGCTGAGTTTTGTCTTCAGTTTGCGGGGTAGATCCACCAACAACATCTGTCATCAAAGCAAGGGCATAGCCTATGGCCATGTTGGGATGGCTAAATCCGCTAGCACAACCAACTCCTGATGCTATACCAAGTTCCTCAGTTACCGACCCATTAACAACCACCAACAATCCATTGGGATGTGTTGTTGTTGTTAGTCCTCGCCAGTTAAACCCTTCCGCTTTCATTCCATCTAGAGCACTTAAAATGACAGGCATATATTCTGGCTTGCATCCGGTCATCACCGCATATGTTGCAACACCCTCTACAGTCAGCACACCATTACGAGGAGGAACTTTCCACACAATCTCATCTGGCGCACGATCCGTGCCCTCGAGCATGGCCTCTACTTTTTCAGGTGTAGGCGGTGCAATAGGTAATCCATTTGACCAGCCTTTTTCAAAGAAATAGTTATTAACATCATCTACTGTTCCTTTGACCTCAATGGTCGGAGCGGGATAAACCGTTCCTTTGATCGTTGTTTCATCTGAGGCTTCTCCTGGCTGCCATTCGGTAGCCATTTTCATAATTTCGGGAAAGGCACCCTTAGCCTTTTTCTGAACTGCATCTAGACCGATACCTCCAACTGGATGCTCAACCACTACGAAGGGGAGGTCCGCTGCTCCTTCTTGTGTAGCTGTTGTTGTTGCTAAATCTAGAAAGTCATTTGTTACTACTGTAACCGTTGGAATACCAACTTTTTCGAGTCTGAGCTGGTTCACGACCAGCCATGATGTACAGGACCCTCAATCAGCTTGGGCAGCAATCACTACATCAGGTTTCATGGCCTGAATCTTGGTAATTACATCCTGTGTAAAAACATTTGGTCCATATCCCTGAGATTCAGGGATTTCTTCCCATATCTTAATTACATTAACATCTTTTACCTCATTCTCTAATTCTTCAGCAACAGTGTTTAAAAAATTATCACCATTCTCTTTGCTGTTCCAAACAAGCCCTACAGTCTTACCTTCTAAACTTGTCGGATGAGCGGTCAACTGCATAGAAGTAACTTCGGTGGCTCCTTCAGGATTGACAAGAACCCAATCTTGCGAAGCCTCTGCATTGGAACCGCAACCAGAAAGCATCATAGTTGAAGCCGCGAAAACACAGAGAACAAGCACAGCTACTATTTTGCTGCGTTTCATCTTACTCACTTAAGGCACCTCCTGTACTTATTTTATGGGGTATGCATACCTACACTTTAACTATAAATGCCGCTCATATCCTGGTCAATAAAACGTAAATAGCTTAAATAAGTTAAGTATTCGCCTTTGGTGTTTGTGAACGGTTACACTAGTAAGGATAGGGTTGAAGCGATAATGGATAAGTATTTATGATAAATAAACTAAATAAAACACACAGATATTAATACTACAAAAAACCCCTCAATGCCCCCATTACAAAAGGGATTGCGAGAGGAGTTTTGATTGCCTTTTACTTCTTATTTACTTCTTGAATTTATAAATCCTTAATGGCCTACCGACTGAGCCATACTGCTGCTCAATTTCCACAAACCCACACTCACCCAAGAAATCCAAATAGCGGCGCACAGTTACTTCTGAAAGTGATATGATTTTTGATAAGTCCTTAGCAGTGATTTCACTTACCTCTTCTTCTTGCAAAAAGGCTACTATTTCCTTCAGTGTAATAGGATTTAATCCCTTAGGCACTTCCTGCTGCCCATTAAAATAAGCATCCAGCAGCTCAAAATCATTCTGCTCCACGGCAGGTGGTACGTCCTGGCTAGCATCTATCGGCAGCTGATTATCTTTATTTTGCCATCCGCCAGGTTCTTCCTGCACCTCTGCTAATAGCTGATCAATAGCCTGGAACAATTCTTTAAATTCATTGCCGCTGCTTATTTGTGATGGTTTGTCACCTCTGTGCAATGTTTTTTGCGTTCTCTCAATCAACTCCTGCAGCGGTTTTATCAGTGAACGGTCAGCGAAGGTACGGGTAAGCAGGCCCAGCAATAAAGTTATGATTAGGCCAACAATCCCCATTGTTTTCAATGAACTATAAATAATGCTATTATATAGTGTCTCTGCTGTACCGATATAAACCACACCAATTGCTCGCCCTTGGTCACTAATTATCGGAGTATAAGCTACCTGATTGCTCTTTCCCTCTATGTCAGCTTGCCCTAAATAATAATGCCCTGCCTCCAGAACATTACTTTCCACTTCTCTGGGAACAGGTTTACCCACAGCCCTGATATTGCAATCACTTTGTAACAGAGTTGTGGCCACACAAATACCATTAAGGTAAATGGAACAACTATTTCCGGTTACCTCCTTGATGGAATCTACCAAATCAAAATCGTTATTAATTTCAGCCTCACCCTTGTAAAGGGTATTCCCCATTGCATGCCAGGCTCCCGGATATTTGAGATCAATTATTGTCTCTGCTGTAGTGATATCCCTTGATGCCTCAGCTTCTGTTTCTTTCCGTACAATAGATTCAAGCTGTAAATAGAATGTAGACATAAAAATCATTGTTACTAGAACAATGATACCGATCATAATGATAGTTATTTGGTTTTTTATTGAACGCATTAGGGTTTCCTCCAATCAGCCTATTATTTAGTCCTGTCCTTACTATATAAATAAAGCTCAGAAATGATCTAAATAAGTGCTTATTAGTATTATAACACTGCTATCCATCAGTCGGACGGTTATGGTAATCGGCAAGCTATGCCCCAAGGGCATATTCTGTCAAATAAATCCTGACGCCTTTTGTTATTATATGTCAACATGTTTTTCTGCAGCCTGTTGAAATTTTACTAGTAATTGGCTATGATGATATAGAAAGAAGACTGAATGGTTGTGCGGTACGAATTGCGAGTATATTACCCAGGTCAATTAACTATAATTTACCTATAGGGAGAGTGATCTATAATGAAAATGAAGAAGTTTATATCCCTGCTACTGATGGTAGGATTATTGATGACAGTTTTTCCGCTTGCGGCTGTGGCCAGTGCCCAGGAAGTAGTCAGCCTGGGGGCAAATCTTACACAGCAGCAGAAAGAGGAAATATTAAACTATTTTGGTGTCGATGAACAGGATGTCCGGGTGATCACGGTTACTAACCAGGAGATGAGAGAGTATCTGACAGGCCTGGTACCAGAAAAACAGCTAGGAACCACAGCTTACTCTTCCGCATATGTTACGCTCACCTCAGAGGGGAGTGGAGTCCGTGTCGAGACAGATAATATCGCCTGGGTAACCAAGGAAATGTACGCCAATGTTATGGTAACTGCCGGCATTGAGGATGCAGATGTGGTGATCACCGCACCTTTCGAGGTATCCGGGGCATCTGCCCTTACCGGTATCACCAAGGCTTTTGAAACTGCTACCGGAGAAAACCTTGATGAAAATGCCAAAAGAGCCGCCAATGAAGAGCTAGTCGTTACCACAGATCTAGCCGAAGAGGTCGGTCAGGATGAGGCTGCTGACCTTATACAGGATGTCAAAACAAAGGTTGTGGAGGAAGGCCTGAAGGATCCGCAAGAGATTAAAGAGGCTGTCAAACAAATCGCTATCGAGCATAAAATCAAGCTAACTGATGAACAGATTCAGCAGATCAGTGAATTGATGGAGAAGATCAGCAATCTGGATCTTAACGTTAATAAGATCCGCCAACAGCTGGACAATATTGATCTAAATATCGATGATATTAAGGATGCCGTCAGGGAAAACCAGGGTGTTCTCCAGAAAATAGCGGACGCCATTAACAGCTTTTTCGACTGGGTTAAAGCGACAGTCGCAGAATTTATAGGGTAAGCGGACAAATGGACAGATGGGGACGGTTCCGGTGATTGGTCGCCGGCAATTGGCACCTTATGTCAACCGGTGCCTGGCACCATTTATGCAATTTACTCGAATATACAGGCCGTGATGGGTCCAGGTACAAAGTCTATCAGGCTCTCTATTGGTGCCGACATAGCGCCCAGGATGCAGGGCCAGATTCCAGGTACAATATCTATTGGACTCCCCATCCCGTGTCCATCGCGAGAAGTAGAGTAGGCGGGGTCTCTTGCTGACTGGTAGCG
>DIQC01000025.1:0-841 GCA_002426495.1 Thermacetogenium sp. UBA5472 | reverse complement strand
TTGTGCCCCTACCCCTCGACGAACCGTACGTGCGCTATTAACGCATACGGCTCTCCGTAGTCATTGTTCACGGAGTTCACGCAAAGATTCTACCCCTGACATCATAGATATTCACATATATCCGGGGCGTAGGTAAAGGAAACTTCCTGAGAAATAGCCTGAATTTTCTCCAGTCAAAGCTTTTCCTCTGACTTCAAGATTCTCTTCGTACTCTGCCTTGCTTACTCTGTCCACCCCAGACGCTTTTCGATCTGGCATGCCTATATGGGCTGCCATGAGCGTCTCTTCGTTGATTAGATCGACTAGTGTTTTAAATCTTAGTTTTGGGTTTTCTCTTGCTTTCTCCGCTATCCTTGTCAGTTTCGTTTCCACTACTTCCTCTCCTCCGGTGAGTTAGTGTTCCCCTTCCAAGGGTAATGACTCCGCTACTGCCTTTCCTTCACAGGAGTTACCCTGTTTCATTGGTACTATGCAGTAGTCCGACTCCCTGCACGCCTTTTGGCTTCCTTGCTTTGTATCGCTTGTAGGCCATACTCCCTTTTCGGAAGAGCCCGCAGGGTCTCCCAAGTTGCCGTAACCCAGTTGTGTACAGCGTGCCAAGGTCCTTGACTCCGGGGAAGTTCCGGTCAGCTCGCCTCTATCGCCTGCCGGAATGTTGCCTTCTTCAGGACGGAAAGAATCGGCCTTCCCTTATTTCAGATTTCGAAGCTCAATCCCTTCAACCTTGCGGCTTTCGGCCCGCTGTCTCGCTTGCCTACGCTTAAACATAGCTGTTACCAGCTATGCTCCAAGGCTAGCTACGGGTGGTTGGCTAGACCTTACCCGGTGGGATTCCCACCCA
>DIQC01000044.1 GCA_002426495.1 Thermacetogenium sp. UBA5472 | reverse complement strand
TGACATCACACCGCTGCTCTTCTCTTGATAATATTTTATTCCCCCTCTCACCTATTCATGCTCCCCGTCTTTTCCCTAATTACTGACAACCAACCGAAAAGGCAGAAGTCGGAAGCCAGAAGTCAGAGGTCTGAAGCATCCGGAAACTGCCCTTTGTGGCTCAAGTGATGGTTCCACTAACCTGGCAACTTTTAAGATCCCCTTTCAGGCGATAAAGAAAAACCTTCGGTAATCACCATCTTATAGAATTTGTAATAGCGGCAGGAACTAAAGTTGTTTTGCAGAACTAACAACCTGAATAGAGATTTGATTGGGAGGCGATGGGAATGGTCGAACACTGCCACTGCCAGAAGATCAATCCTGAGGATTGTCACGAAAAGGAACACCTTTGGGAACAACCCCATTTCTTTTATCGGGTCACCACACGCATGGCCTTTCATCAACCATTTACTTACAATGAGGATATCGCCCTGGCCATGGCTGAAGCCAGCAGCAAGGGATATATCGTTAAAGAGAATGCTTTAGTGCTTCTGAAAAGCGGTCTGTTCAGAGGTGAACTCTTTGTGGAAATACAGCCACCCCGAGGCAATAAGAGGTGTAGCAAGGATGATTCCTGTCGCCAACTGCAGGGCAGGTTTTATTCTGCAGTTGTCCAAACACCTTCGACACGCATAGGAAAAGATATTGCCAGGGTAATGAGAGAGCTCAAAAAGAATGGAAAACAGGTCAAAGACATCTACCTCTGTCTCATCACATGCCCCTCTTGTATAAGAAAAAAAGGAAACCAAACCGTGATCATCGCCCACCTGCAATGATGCCAACCAGCACAAACCCCCTGCTTTTCCACAAAAAGATGCGTTTTTCGAAATATTTTGGGTATAATGAATAAAAAAGTATTGACAATTGGCTCCTTCATTTGTATTATTTATCATAGATCTTATTAGCACTCTTTCAATTTGAGTGCTAATACAACATAAAAACCATACATATACTTACTATTTGAGGAGGGTTGTTTAGATGTTAAAACCACTTGGTGACCATGTTCTGGTAAGGCCTCTTTCGAAAGACGAAAAAACTGAAGGGGGTATCTTCCTGCCAGAGACTGCGAAAGAAAAGCCTCAAGATGGAGAGGTTGTGGCAGTAGGGCAGGGCCGGATATTGGACAACGGTACACGTGTGGCACCTGAAGTAAAAGCAGGTGACAGGATTATTTTTTCTAAGTACGGGGGTACCGAGTTCAAGGTTGGAGATGAAGAATACCTGATCATGCGCGAAAACGACATTCTTGCTATCAAGGAATAAGCATAAAAAGGAGGTTGGTAGATAATGCCAGCAAAACAGATAGTCTTTGATATTGACGCCCGCAAAAAGCTGGAAAAAGGCGTAAATATCGTGGCAGAAGCAGTCAGAACTACCTTGGGACCCAAAGGCCGCAACGTGGTTTTAGAAAAAAAATTTGGCTCCCCTACAATTACCAAGGACGGAGTCACTGTTGCCAAGGAAATCGAACTGAAAGATGCTTTTGAAAATATGGGAGCACAGCTCTGTAAAGAAGTTGCTTCTAAAACCAACGAAATCGCCGGTGATGGTACCACAACAGCGACAGTACTTGCCCAGTCTATTGTCAGCGAAGGCCTGAGAAACGTGACAGCAGGTGCAAATCCAATCTTTTTGAAACGCGGCATCGACTTGGCAGTGGAAAAAGCTGTTGATGAAATGAAGAAGATGAGCACCCCGGTAGAAACCAAAGAATCTATTGCCAATGTTGCCGCTATTTCCGGAAACGATCAGGAGATCGGCGGTTTAGTGGCTGATGCCATGGAGAAGGTTGGCAAAGACGGGGTAATCACAGTTGAAGAATCCAAGGGAATTGAAACCCTGATAGAAGTTGTGGAAGGAATGGAATTCGACCGCGGCTATATTTCTTCATATTTCGTTACCAACAACGAAACCATGGAAGTAGAACTGGAAGACCCTTATATTCTTATCTATGAAAAGAAGATTTCTGCTGTTGGCGACATGCTCCCCTTGCTGGAGAAGGTCGTCCGTACAGGCAGTCCATTACTTATTATTGCTGAAGATCTTGAAGGGGAAGCCCTGGCCACCTTGGCACTCAACAAACTGCGCGGAGTTTTGAAGTGTGCAGCCGTCAAAGCCCCGGCCTTCGGTGACCGTCGCAAAGCCATGCTGGAGGATATCGCTATCCTTACCAACGGCACCTTCATCACTGAGGATATGGGTTACAAACTGGAGAACGTGGACATCGACAACTTGGGCCGTGCCAAAAAAGTTAAAATTGACAAGGAAAACACCACCATTGTTGAAGGCTACGGCAGTAGTGAAAACATTGAAAAGCGTGTCAACCAAATCAAGAGGCAGATCGAAGACAGCACCTCTGATTATGACTCCGAAAAACTACAGGAACGACTGGCCAAGTTAGCAGGCGGTGTTGCTGTAATTAAAGTTGGCGCCGCTACTGAAACCGAACTCAAAGAGAAAAAGCACCGCATCGAAGATGCTCTTTCCGCCACCAGGGCAGCTGTTGAAGAGGGAATTATACCCGGAGGCGGTACAGGCCTGGTTGACATCATTCCTACTCTGGATGATGTTGAGGCAGAAGGGGACATGGCAACAGGTGTCAAGATTGTACGTCGTGCCCTGGAAGAACCGCTGCGCCAGATCGCTGAAAACGCCGGCATGGAAGGGTCAGTGGTTATAGAACATGTCAAGAATTTAGAACCTGGCCAAGGACTCAATGCCCTCACCGAACAGTATGCAAACATGGTAAAGGAAGGTATCGTTGACCCACTGAAGGTAACCAGAAGCGCCCTGCAGAACGCAGCCAGCATCGCCTCAATGCTCCTGACCACAGAAGCATTGATCGCTGAAATCCCAGAGAAACAAGATGCTGGACCAGCGATGCCTCCCGGAGGTATGAATGGTATGGGCGGAATGGGCGGAATGGGCGGAGGAATGTACTAAACCCATCAGAACCCATCAGAACCCATCAGAAAAAACTCTGTAAGATCACTAAAAGAGAACTCGGACAATTCCGGGTTCTCTTTTTTTTAGGCTTCAGACAAAAAATCGCGCACCATTTTAACAGCGTCCTGATAGTCCCAGGTATCAAGGTCAATGACCAACAGGTCATCCCGCTCCCTGATCACATCTAGGAACATGTTCGCCTCTTTTTTTAATACACCCAGCACAAAAATCTGGGCATTAAGCAGTGTTTCAACCATTTGGCGAAAACGGGGGGCATACTCCTCTGCCCTTCCCAACTCATCCATCAGCACTATCTTTTTCCTGCTCCTATAACTTCGCTCCAGAATGTCGACTCCTGTTGTTTCAAATGTTTTAATACCACACTCCCAAAAGCCATTGTCGCTGAGGTAAACCACCAGATCCTTTTCCTCATGAATTGAACTTGTTTCTTTTTCTAAAATATAGTCCTCGCTATTGGCTATCTCCACCATCTTAAAACCATGGTTTTCCCCTGAGCATAAAAGACGCTGGACAAAATACCCCCCCACATCACCCAGGAAAGGAGTGACCTCCTGTTTGATCAGGGTTGATTTGCCACACATTACTCTGCCCGTTAAAAAGAGATTTCTGGTCATGATATCCTCCATAATTGCGCCATTCCCCAAACTACCCGACTCGCTGTACCGTAATATGCTGATGGCCGTTTTCCGGGAAAGCAACCAGCAACAGCCAGACAGTCCCCTTGGCTGATCCGGGGACTCTTTATTTTTCAACAACTAACAACCACCCACTAACGACCATTAAACATCCACATCTCCAGCACTCTTTGATAGTCCTCTTGTGTGTCGATATCCAGAGACTGGTTTTCGGGAATAGCGGAAAAAGTAATAACTTTTTCTCGGTATTTTTTGATCAACTGCCTGCCACCGATATCACCTGTCAGAGCCATTAATTCTTGCCTTAATTCCTCGGCAAAGATGGCCGGCATCCCTTTTTCTGGCTTCAGAATGAGTGGTTTTTTCTCCAAAAAGAACTTCAACATCTGGTTCATATATTCCGGGGACAACAAAGGCTGATCCCCAACCACAAACATGATCCCTTTGACATGAGGAGCGACAACTTTCGCTCCTGCAGCAACTGAGGTACCTATTCCGTCCTTGAAACGCGAATTATAAATACATTTTACCGGATAGAGGTTTAGAACCTGCTCAACTTCTTGGCAGTAAGCCCCCACTACGACAATGACTTCGCATACCTCTGTCTGGAGAACGTTTTCTGTGACATGTTCGATAATTGTTTTGCCGCCAAGTCTGAGCAGCTGTTTCGGCCTTCCTAGTCTGCGGGAAAGGCCTGCTCCCAGTATAACCGCAGCAATCACTCCACCACCTCCTGTACAGGTTCCGGCAACAGTGTTGAGGCGATCAAAACCATTTCCATCTCCGGAATCAACACTTTTGCAACATCTTTGGCCCTCTGCAGTAAATCATTGTCGTCAACTTTATTAAGTACAGGAATAATCCTCATTCCAGTTGATGTTTTACTAAGTATTTGCCGATAATATTTAAAGATGCCCATAATAGTAGCAGAAGTTACCGGAGTTCCCACCACTTGCCCGGAGATTTTCGCAGCTATCTCATGGCGGTGAACATATTCCTCAGTTAGCGGCCTGCCAAGGACATCAATCCCCGCAATAACAACCACACAGGTTGCCTGCTCAGGCACCTGGGGTTCAAAGGATGCGGGAGCTTTCAAAGCCTTGCCATTAGCACCATCAGCTTCAACTAAAATATAGTCAAACATCCCAGAAATAAATAGTCTGTCTATGGTCTCTATGTGCAATCCTACAACCTTATTATTCACAGTCGGCCCTTGGGCAGCGGCCAGAACCCTTTCACCGGCAGAGGCATCGAGCAGCTTTTCCAACAGTTTATCATCATCCTGCTCCATGATAAGCGGACAGCAGTCAGTTAACTGTGATTTAAACATTTTCGTGCTGGTGGTCACCAGGACTCTCCCTCCCTGCTGCGCGCATTCGCCCAACAATTTTTGCATCAGCCCTGTTTTCCCGCCAGCACCAACGAAACATACCAGGTCTTTTTTCCCTAGATTTAAAGCGTCATATAGTTTCATATGCTGTACCCTCCTCCGGGTCTAAGGTGCCTGGCACCCAAGATGTGGGAAGCGGGAGGTTGGAAGTGGGAAAAGACGTAACAAGACCCCCGTCCCCTTGTCACTCATCCGACATCTGACCTCTTGCTTCCGACCTCTATTCTCAATCGCCAGGCACCCGTTGCACCTTTTCGCACAGTTGCCGTTTCTCCCTAAAGTGTTGACAGAGTCAACCATTACAACATATAATCAAATCAAATTTCTTGTCAAAGAGAGGTTACCTAAATGCTAAAATTACAGAAAGATGCACTTGCCTGGGACAACAATGCCAGCATCCCAATAAGATTAGCCACAATCCTGATAGGTGCTGCTCTGATCGGACTAGCAGCCCAGGTGAAGATCCCCTTGCCCTGGACACCCGTTCCGATCACCGGACAAACCTTTGCTGTCCTTCTTACAGGTGTGCTGTGGGGAGCACAGGGTGGAGCATTGGCCGCTACAGCCTATCTGCTGCTGGGATGGATGGGAGTACCATTTTTCGCCGGAACCGCAGGCCTTGCAGGCCCTACAGCGGGTTACCTGGTAGGGTTTATACCCGCAGCTTACTTTACAGGACTATTTTACAATCGCTTTGCCTGGACCAAGCGGCTGCCGGGGCTAATCCTGATTATGATTTGCGCCAATTTTATCTTTATCCATGGTACAGGAATAATCTGGCTGGGATGCGCTACTAGCCTTCACGATATTACCAAACTGTTGGCACTGGGGACACTCCCCTTTATATCTGGTGACTTAGTCAAGATCGCCGCGGCCGCTGCTGTGGCGCGAAGCTTTAAGTCAAGAATCTAAAAGTTTACGGCCGTAAATCAATCTGTCTTACAAAACAAGCCCAACTGGTCCACAGATGGACCTGTCTTGCATCTCCTTTAATCTTCATTTCAGACAGGCTCAAGACAGACTGCTTTCCCCGCTCAAATACTCCAGATAGACTGTTGCCTCTCCGCCACAGATCATCTCCAGATCAATGAGCTCCTTCTCCCAGAGTATCGATTCCTTGGTTTTCATTACATCTAAAGCCTTTTTGGTGGCATCAAACTCCAATGCTCCACCCCCGATTGTACCCTTTACTCTTCCATCAGGATAAACCAGCATTTTTGCCCCCGCTTTTCTGGGTGTGGAACCCTTGGTAGAACAGAGTGTGACCAGCACCCCTTCTTCTCCTCTTTGGTAAATATTTACGACATCTTTAAGCAGACCCGCCATAAAACAGTCCCTCCTATTGTTTACGTTTACTACCCATTATTTGCTCACTGCTTGCTGACAGAACATGTCATCTATGCTTTTAACAAGCGGTTTGCCAGTTCCACCATTTTCCAAGGCAACCAATTGGGCTATTATGCTGATGGCAATCTCCTCAGGCCTTTGACCACCCAGGTCAAGACCGATAGGCGCAGTTACCTTTTCTAATGTCTTTTTACTGATGCCCTCATTTAACAGAGCAGAAAAGTTTTTAACAACTTTCCGCTTACTCCCGATCATACCTATATAGCGGGCATCAGAGTGAATTACATTTTTAAGGCACATCAGATCATCCTCGTGCCCCCGGGTCACAATGACAATACTGGTCATCCTGTTAATTTCCAGATTATATTCACCATTTTTAAAAACATCCTCAAAAGGAGCGCAGATCAACTGCTCAGCCCGGGGAAAGCGTTCCTTGCTGACTAGTTCCTGGCGGTCATCCACGACCACCGTCTCGTAACCGAGTATGGAGGCCATCTCCACCAGTGGTAATGCCACATGCCCCGCTCCAAAGATAATTAGCTTTTTATGCGGAAAAAACGGTTCCTCCAGCACTTTAGCAGTGCTCTCATACTGCGGCCGAAGTTTTACCTGGATAATATCAGTTGATGGCTCAGGCTTAGAATAAAGAGTTTTGGCCCGGTCGATCATTTCATTATCCAGAGAGTAGCTCCCTAGAGTCCCATAAACGCAGCCTTCGGGAAGTACGAGAAGATGAGAGCCACTGTGTACTGCATAATGTTGAGGGGCTTCCACCAGCGTATAGAGGATGCCGAGTCTCCCTTTATCCTGGTTATCTTGCAGCCTCTCGTAAATCAATTGGTTGAATTTCCTTGTATCAGGTATGCCTTTTTTCTGCAGTATAGAGATGGCTTCCAGTACCCCTCTGCCTATCGCCCAGGCTTTATCTGTAACAGAAAAAACAATTTCCCTGTTCACTTCGGGGTGGATATCTCCCAGCTTTGCACCCCTGTTTACTTTTAATCCATTCCTCAACAAACCGCGGACTGTTCCCTTGATGGCGGCTTTGACTGGTACATCACCCACATAACCTACAGCATCACCTTTATCAACCTGATCACCGATGTTCAATTCCCCAGTAAAGATCCCCTCTGCTGGGGAACGCAAGACTCTTTCCGCTGTATAGCCTTTAACATCACCGGGGATGCCTGTATTAGAAAGAGCCGCTCCCTGGTAGAGGGGTCTGCCTATACTGCTGCCCCTCTTGGTTTCGATTACTGCAAACGCATCTACCCCAGCCTCATAACCGGGTCCCAGTGCAATAACTATACCCGCATCATTAATGCTAGTTCCAAAATTTTTCTTAGTCATGGCAGCATCGATGTAGATAAGTGGAGGATATTTTTTCAGGGTTTTCCCACGGGGATCCACCAAAACAGCAGCCTGTCCTTCGCTGGCAATCTCCAGGGCTTCTCTAAAGTCACCAGCCCTAGAGCCCCGGATACCCTCTATTGTTATCTCTCCCTCATAGACAGCTTCAGCAAAAGATACTTTTCTGCGAACACAGGTTGGTTGATCAACTTCAGTCATCACAACGCGAAACCCTTCTTCAATCAGAGTTAACGCCACTCCACTGGCTACATCCCCTGCTCCTTTAATTAACACATAGTTCAACAAGGCCTGCTCCTCCTATGCTAAGATTTCTTTATGCCAAACATACCAACTCGTTATACTTGGAAAAGCATAACGGTAATATAGATAACATAGATAATCACTCAATAATCGATACCGATGGTTGTCGTTTACATGTAATGCTATCCTGGCACCTTACTACAGAGATACTAACGAAACCAAGCTCGTTATGTCTATTAAAGTATACCGTATAGACAAAGATGTCACAAGACATTTGGACGTTATATTCAACCGGCTTACTAAGCTTTTCCTATGGTTGGCATCTTCCATTTCATGGTAGAATGTTCCCATTCTGGTATAGCATGATCAGTACATACAGACATACAGGATACAGAGACTGTTCCTACCCTGTTTACCCCTTAAGACCCCTTGAGTTAGGAACAGTCTACTCCGCACCCGCTGTTACTTTCTCCAGAACAAATCAAACAAACAGTTAGCTGCCTATTTTCTCGTTGAATATCCGCAGAGCCGGATCTACGACAACAGCTGTTTTGAAAAGATCCGTATCCTCAGGCAGCACTAGCTGCACTTTATCCGGAGCATCCATCTCACACTCCACACAATGGTTGGCTCCCAGTGCACTTGTAAGCGCAGATAATACCTGCAAGTTATCAAAGCTTGTCAGGGGCTCCTGAATTATGGAGAAGGACCTATGCTTGCCATCGCAGCTGATATAGGTTCCACTGGTCTCCAGAGGAGTAGCCCCGGGCAGAACCACATGGGCTGCCTCGACTGTTTCCGTCCTCCAGGGTGATACCACAACAATCAGTTCCAGATTATTTAGATCATCATTAGAAAGAAGTCCTGCTCCCACCGGATCTTCACCAAAGACAAACAATCCTTTCAGCTTACCGGTTTTGATCTGGTCTTGAATACAGCTGTTTTCTTGACCAATGCCGGCTTGGCGAATCCCTGCCAGGTTTCCACCTGGTGTGACAACAAGCAGTCCATTCCTGGGTCGTCCGCACTTGCTGGTTACCAGCGCCAGATCAGCCAGAATTGCCACAGCCTCTGCTGAAACAGTACTGCCATCAATGATGATCACTGCGTTCTTTGCTTTTCCATACAATTCAGCCACTGCCCTGGCATCTTCACCAGTTGTCACCGTAGCTAATGCTTGTTTAACTTCAGCAAAGCCATCGATCTTCTCTCCACTTGCCTGATCCATATCAATCACTGTAGCCAAGACCTGCTTTAGGAAATTGGTGCTGTTTTCGGGACACACATTCAAAACAGCCATGTCATCTGCCAGGCCATCATCAGAACCCAGGGTAACAAGTTCTACTCCTTGCTGGGCAGCCTCTCTTACCTTGACAGCAGCAATCTGGCTTTCGTTTAGTGAACCTACCTGAAGGATCAGATCGGTTGCCTCTAGTTCCTCAAAACCAGTCTGAGGTATTTGGCCTCCGAATACTGCATTCAGTCTGCCAGCGGCATCAGGGGTAAAGCTGAATAAACAGCTCGTTCCTAAGGACTGCCGGCCAAATCGGGCAGCTGCACTGGCTTCTTCCAGTGTATAGGAAGGAGAAACAGCTACCGCCAAAGACTCCTTGCCATAACGTGCCCAGATTCGCTGAACAGCGCCAACAACATCTTTGATTGCTTCATCCCGGGATGCCTCTACCAATTGATCACCCCTGCGTACCAGGGGTTTTGCCAATCTGTCCCGGCTAAATGCCTCAAAGCCGAAACGACCCTTGCTGCAGAGCAGCCCCTCATCTTTGGGAAGAGCACGGATTACCTGATCTCCCCGGGTGTTAATGACTGCTTCACAACCAACTCCACAGTAAGAGCATACAGTTTCATTTTCCTCCATTTCCAGTGGCACATGTTTGTCCACCGGGCAGCGTTCCATTATAGCACCTGTGGGACAAACAGCAGCACACTGCCCACAGCTTATACAGTCGCTATCCTTAAGTGGGCGTAGAAATTCTGGTGCCACCAGGCTTTCAAATCCACGGTTCGCCAGACCCAGGGCAGTTACACCCATAACTTCTTCACAAATGCGGACACACATTCCACAGAGTATGCATTTCTCAGAGTTTCTTTCTATAAAAGGATGATCATCCTCCACCTTGTCCTGGCGTTTGGAACCCTCTAATCTTTCCGGTTGTACTGCATATTGATTAGCATACTTGATCGGTTTGCATTCAAAGTAATCCCGACAGCCGCATTCTAGGCAGCGTGCTGATTCTTTAATAGCTTCTTCATCTGAATAGCCCAAATTGACCTCTCGGAAGTTGTTAATGCGCTCATCTGGTGCCAGGTGTGGCATCTTTGCCCGAGGGATTTTGGCTTCTTCAGCAAAATCATCTGCAGTCAGATCTTCCTGCTTGACGAAGTAGGGCTCACCTGTAGGGAGTTCCTCTCCTGCCAGATGGGCAATCAGGGACTCTGCGGCCTTTTTCCCCTGGGCTACAGCTTCAATGGCGATCTTCGGACCGGTGACACCATCTCCACCGGCAAACACTCCGGGGATATCAGTCGCCAGTGTATCCTCATCAACAGCGATAGTATTCCACTTGCTGAGGGCGGCGGGAATCCCTTCGCAGTCAACCTGCTGTCCGATTGCTTTGATCACTGTGTCAATGGGAATGGTTTCCTCTGCTCCCTCGATGGGGACAGGCCTGCGGCGGCCTGATGCGTCAGGCTCACCCAACTCCATCTTCTGCAAGCGTATTGAGGTAACAGATCCGTTTTCTGCATAAATCTCTAGGGGTGATACCAAGAAACAGAACTTTACCCCTTCTTCTTCCGCCTCGATAATTTCAATTTTCTCTGCGGGCATCTCATCCCTGGTTCTTCGGTACAGCACCAGTACCTCTCTGGCTCCTAGGCGCAGAGCTGTGCGAGCGGCATCCATTGCGGTATTACCCCCACCGACTACTGCTACCCGCTCACCGATCCGCACTTCTTTGTGCAGAGCTACTTCTCGCAGGAAGTCTATCCCTCCTAATACTTCAGGCAGGTCTTCTCCCTCACATCTGATACTGGAGCTTTCCCAAGCACCAATCCCCAGGAAAACTGTACCATAGTTCTCTTTTAAATAATCCAGGCTGATATCTGCTCCAACCCGGGTGTTACAGATGAATTCTACCCCCATTTTTTCAATCAGCCCTATTTCCGCATCGAGCACTGCTTTGGGCAGGCGGTATTCTGGAATACCATAGCGCAGCATGCCACCACCTTGAGGCATGGCATCATAAACTGATACTCTATGCCCTGCTCTAGCTAAAAAGTACGCAGCAGTAAGGCCGGCAGGACCTGCTCCTACTATGGCAGCACTTTTGCCAGTAGGCGAAGCTATCTCGGGAAGATAGGGTTTTGGGCTTGCCAAATCTTTATCTGCAATAAAATACTTGATCTGGGCAATAGAGATCGGCTCCTCGACTAACTGTCTCCGGCAGGCAGTCTCACAGGGGTGAGGGCAGACCCGCCCGCAGCTGGCTGGCAGTGGCAAATTTTCTTTGATCAGTGCCAATGCTTCATGATACTGTCCATTGGCGCATAAGCCCACATATCCCTGAACATCAACATGTGCCGGACAGGCATGGACACAGGGGCCGCGGCAGTCACCACTATGGTCTGACAGCAGCAATTCCAGTGTCATTTTTCTGGATTCTAGTATTCTGGGGGAATCTGTGGAAATTACCATACCAGGTGCAACCTCTGTTGCACAGGAGCGAAGCAGTTTGGGGTTGCCGGCAGCTTCCACCACACAGAGGCCACAGCCTCCATAGGGCTTTAGCCGCTCATTATAGCAAAGTGTTGGTATCTCAATGCCATTCTGACGCGCCACTTCTAAAATAGTCTGGCCACTTACAGCATTTACTTCTTTTCCGTCTATATTAATCTTCATGTTGTCCATCTCATCCTCCCCCTTATTCTACAGTGACGGCACGATACTTGCTGGGACATGCATCCAAGCAGGTACCGCACTTCAGACACAGATCCTGGTCGATTACATGGGGTTTTTTCTTCTCACCGGTGATGCATTTGGCCGGACACTTCCTGGCGCAAGTACCGCACCCATGGCACTTCTCTGGATCGATCTGGAAGGTGATCAGGGCTTTGCACTGCTTGGCAGGACACTTCTTGTCCCTGATGTGGGCTTCATATTCATCTCTGAAATAACGGATTGTTGTCAGGACTGGGTTGGGTGCACTCTGTCCTAAGCCGCAAAGTGACCCTTCTTTAACCTTGACTGCTATCTCTTCTAGCAGTTCGATATCTCCCTCACGTCCCTCTCCATCACAGATGCGCTCCAAAATCTCCAGCATCCGCTTGGTGCCTATCCGGCACTGGACACACTTACCACAGGATTCAGTTTGGGTGAAATCAAGAAAGAACCTAGCTAAGTCAACCATGCAAGTGTTCTCATCCATAACCACCATACCACCTGAACCCATGATCGCTCCGGTCTGGGTGATGGAGTCATAATCAACCGGGGTATCCAGCAGTTCCTCAGGGATACAGCCTCCAGAGGGTCCTCCCATCTGGACCGCTTTAAACTTCTGATCATCCTTGATTCCGCCACCGATATTGAAAATGACTTCTCTCAGGCTAAGCCCCATGGGAACTTCTACCAGCCCACCCCGCTTTATTTTGCCTGCCAGGGCAAAAACCTTGGTGCCGGGGCTTTTATCTGTTCCCATCGCTGAAAAGGCTTTGCCGCCATTGACCAGTATCCAGGGCACATTGGCGTATGTTTCCACATTGTTAATATTGGTGGGTCTTTCCCAATAACCTGATTGAGCCGGGAATGGTGGCTTTAAGCGGGGCATCCCTCGCTCTCCCTCAAGGGAGGCGATCAATGCTGTTTCCTCGCCACAGACAAAGGCGCCGGCTCCTTGTTTGATACTGATTTCAAAGTCAAAACCGCTGCCGAAGATGTTTTTGCCCAGTAGGCCACGTTCTTCTGCTTGTTTGATGGCCAACTCTGCCCTCTGGATGGCCAGGGGATATTCTGCTCTACAGTAGATGAATCCTTGGTTAGCACCAACTGCATATCCAGCCAGGGCCATGCCTTCCAAAACTGAATGGGGGTCTCCCTCCATGAGGCTGCGGTCCATAAAGGCACCGGGGTCTCCTTCATCGGCATTGCAGACGATGTACTTGGCATCCCCAGGATTCTTGCGGGCTGCATCCCACTTAAACCAGGTGGGGAAACCTGCTCCTCCACGGCCTCTCAGTCCTGATTGCTTAATTTCAGAGATCACCTCTTCGGGGGTCATCTCGGTGACAACACGTTTTAAGGCCTGATAACCTTTATGTTCAATACAATCCTGGAAACTTTCGGGGTTGATGATACCGCAGTTCCGCAGTGCCACTCTCTTTTGCCCTGCCAGGAAATCGCAGTCTTTCTCTGGAGCAGATATCAGGTATTGCTCCACCGGAGACTGGCCTGTAATGTGATCAGCAAAGATTTGTTTCACCACTTTTGGAGTGACATAGCCGTATGAATAAACTTTATTTTGCTCATCGATGACATCTAGGAGTGGTTCGGCATGGCACATGCCGATACAGCCTGTGGACTGCACTTCTATCTCCAGTTTACGTTCCTGGATCTCTGCCTCCACACTCTCCTTTACCTTTAGGGCACCGGCGGCTATGCCGCAGCTTCCTAATCCAATTCTTATTTTCATTAGTTGCTCCCTCCCTCACAGGCCTGTTGTTCTTGGGCTGTCAGGCCTCTTATTATTCTGAGGGCTTTATCTGGAGTAAGGGGTCCATGGGCTTGTCCATTGATCATCATTACTGGAGCCAGGCTGCAGCAGCCTAAACAAGCCACACAATCTAGAGTAAAAAGTCCATCTGATGTTGTTTCATCAGGCTTGATCTTTAGTTCCTCACTAATAGCAGTCAGGATGCGTTCAGATCCGTTGACATGACAGGCAGTACCCTGACACAATAGGATATGGTATTTGCCGACTGGCTTCAGACGAAACTGTGTATAAAATGTTGCCACTCCATAAATTTTTGCCGGTTTGATCTTCATTGTGTCAGCAATATAATCCATCACTTGCTGTGGAAGATAGCCGTAAATTGTCTGTACTCCCTGCAGGATTGCCACCAAACTGCCCTTCTTGCCTCTGTATTGAGCTAGCAGTTCCTGCAGAGGCTGCCAGGTCTTGGCATCCTTGTGTATATCATTCTCTTGCTGTTCGCTGCACTGACTGGTACATGACATGGAGAAAATCCTCCTCTCGCCTTGTTTATTGATTGATTTCACTCAGCAATTATTTAACTTGCTTTTTTTACCGAATTCTAATACTTTATTTGCACTGCTACCTGTGTGGAACTGAACTATATGTGCCGCCACAGCAGACTGGTTAACTCGTATTATATCACCCTTGAAAATAGAAATTTCCTCTTCACCATCTATGGTCAGATAAGTCATATGTTCTGAATCCAGTTCAAATTCCAGTTGTGATGATGAGCTGATCACCATAGGTCGAGAAGATAGAAATTGAGGACAGATAGGGGTGACTACCAATGCTGGAATACAGAGATCCAATATCGGTCCCCCTGCAGACAGAGAGTAGGCTGTGGAACCAGTAGGTGTAGCACAGATAACACCATCTCCCTGGTACGTTGTATATGATAAGCCGTCCACCCGGAGCTTGATCTTGATAGTGTGTAAAACACGCGTCTTGATGACTGCATCATTGAGAGCAAACGTCTGATATGAGCGGCCAAGGTTATCCCTGAGCAGTTGAACATCAATCATTAGTCTCTTTTCTACCTTAAAATTCCCCTGCAGTACCAGTTCAAGAGCATCCATAATCTCCTCTGGTTCAATACTGCTCAAAAACCCCACTGTTCCAAGGTTCACTCCTACAATTGGGGTTTCCTGTGAGGCAAAATAACGTGCTGTCTTTAAGAGAGTACCATCACCACCAAGGACGAAAACCATATCCGGAGGGATAGAACTATTATAGTTTAGTTGATGAGACTCCACACTGTTTACTGAAACTCCTCTGGCCAATAAGGCACTACATAATTCCTTGGCCAGCCGATGAGCCCGTAGATCGTTTTTATGCACAACCAGTACCTTCATAGGATCAGTCTCCTCAATGACAAATAATATGAAAAAATATAAGGGTTTGGACAGAACCACATAAGTTATCCCATGTGGCTTGTGGTCTGTCCAAACGCTTTACTGATTCTGCTTAATACTCGCTTATAAAGCAAGGTTTCTGGAAGTGAAAGAGAGGAGAACTTAACTTAGCGGATAGCTCCCTGACCACCATCCACGAAAATAGTACGGGAAGTAATCCAGTTTGAGTCCTCACTAGATAGGAAAGCAACCACACGACCGATATCCTTTTCCGGATCACCCATTTTATGAGCAGGGATTTGGTTTAGAAATGCTTCCACAATTTCTTTAGGTTGTTCTTTTTCAAACTTATACCAAGCAGGTGTGGCTCCTGCAGGTGCAATTGCATTAACTTGAATATTGTCAGCACCCCACTCCAGCGCGACTGCGCGAGTCAAACCGGATAGACCAGCTTTGGCAATAGCATACGAAGAATGATCCACCATACCATACTGGCCTGCAATGGAACTAAAATTAACAACCTTACCAGCACCGTTTTTCTTAAAATATGGATAGCAAGCCTGCATCATATAAACCGTGCCTCTCACTGAGGAATCGAAAATTTTATCGATATCTTCATCAGTAGTTTCAATGAAAGATCTCATATTGTAGCACATGGCATTATTGATATCGATGTCAACAGTCCCCCACTTGGCGACGACCTCATCAATGAATTCATTCACAGATTCGCGCTTGGATACATCGCCCACAAAATACATAGCTTCGAAGCCACGAGAATCCATATCCTTCTGAAAATCTTCCAATTTCTCGCGAGTTCTGCCAATAGTGGCAACCTTTGCGCCTTCCTTCGCCAGTGCAATGGCAATACCTCGGCCAAGACCATAACCAGCTCCAGAAATAACTGCAACTTTGCCGTCAAGTTTACCCATGATAAGTTCCTCCTCTTTAATATTATTATTATATTGAAATCCTCCTACTTTCTGGGTAGGGAGGATTTCAATTTTGAGTACCTAACTGAAAAGTCCCTGAGAAGTTTTTCTGCATTTTTACAGAAGATATTTTATTTTTCAAATGCCACAAAAAATTAGAATGAAGGAAGTGTTTTTCCTCACCTTATTGGAATGAGTATTGGTGTGTACTAGATTGCGTACTAGAATGTTAAATAGAATGCGTATTAGAATGTGCTCTAGTTTATTTAATAAAAGAGTACCACAGTAAAATATGGTTATCAATAATCATTTTTAGATTTTTTGAAAAAAAGTTTGGATAGGCCGTTCGCCCTATTTCTTCAAGTACTGATAATAACCGTAATGAGCAGGTTGTAAAAAACGAATTTACCCCAAGAAAAGACGATAGAATAGTGGTTTAAGGAGCAGCGAAATTGCTATGGCAAGAGGTGACGGGTCATCATATGTCAAGATATTGAACAAGTTACGCAAATTCAGGCTTCTCATTTTTGATGATTGGGGATTAACCCCTTTTACCCAGGATGAAAGCCGGGAGATACTTGAAGTAATTGAGGACCGCAGTCAGTTGGCATCAACGATTATCATCAGTCAGCTTCCGGTCGAGCACTGGCATGAAGTACTGGGCGATCCCACCCTGGCTGATGCCATTCTTGACCGCATCATTCATAATGCGCATAAAATTTGTCTCAGAGGAGAGTCAATGCGCAAGGTCAAGGGAGGTGTTTCCACGCCAGTATCGAAGTAAATTACAAGGTATACTAAAATAAAAAGCCAGCATCGCTTCGCTCTGATGAGTGGTCGATTTCACCGGAATAAGCATATTAAAAAATTAAAAGGGGAAAACACATATAAAATGCGAAAGAATGATTTATTACCTAAACGCCAAAAAAAATCTCAAGAAGTAAAGAAAAAAATAATAAAAGCTGCATTGGAACTCATGAATCGTTATGGATATGAGTATTTGACTATTCGTAATATATGTAAGTTGGCGAATGTATCTAATGGATCATTTTACCACTATTTTAAAAGCAAGGATGGATTGATGAGCTATTTCATTCGAAATGGCTACGAAAGATATTGGCAGGAAAACTCAAAAAGATGGGAAGAACTGAGCGCTCAATACAGGGTTGTAGACATTATGACCTGGATCGGAATCTATTTTTGCGAATTAGGAGTTGGTTTCGTTACAAGTTATTATTCATGTAAAAATCAGGCACTCAATGTCAGAAATCCAGAGGGAGCTAAATTTCACAAGGAAATTATTAATGATCTCATCTCGCAATTGGAAGTAGCTCAAAATGAGGGTATGATAAGTACTGATTTTGATATAATGAATATTTATTACGAATTGAATCGAATATTTTTTGGAGTAGTCTTCGATTGGGCGCTATGTAATGGATGTTTTGATCTGGCAAATACGATTAATAGAATGCTCATAATGCAATTAAACAATTATTTGTTTGATGATTATAAAATGTATCCGAAGCCTTAGGCACTCTCAGCACTTTAGCTTCTACCCCGGTCAAACCATTGATTTGACTAATATTTTTATCGATTTTAAAAGTTTATCAAATTTGGGTTTTTAAACTTTTAGCCCCCTCTCATTCTGATAAAATCAAAGAAAGTGATATGAAAAATAACTACTTTATAAAAATAGTAAGATATATGAAGACGGTTTACCACACTGATCATGGTATAATAAACTCTCTGATGGAAGAATTAACCTAGCAAGCTCGGGAGGAAAAGCGCCCCCCTCGCAACGGTACCGGTTACCCAATGTCATCAAGTTAATATGTAATTTAGTGGAATTGACTTGGAGTAAATAATTTTCATAAACCCCTTGACATTTGATAAATCGCCTAACAATCGAAAGAACACAGTTTTTATTGTGTACCTTACATTTGTTAGATGATAAAATTGAAACTATCTAAGTGTTTTAACAAGGTTATTGAGGAGAATCAACAGCTTCTTAATGACTATTTGTTTAAGTGCTCAAGCCGTATAAAGCCAAGTCATTTTTCAAGGAAGTCTAAAATGGGATTTAAAGAGACCATGCTCTTTATTATGAATATGGTAAGAAAATCGATACAAGTTGAGCTGAATAGTTTTTATGAGAACGTATTGAAGACTGACACTACAGTATCAAAGCAAGCTTATTGTGAAGCTCGGCAAAAGATTGATCCTAAAGCTTTTATAGAGTTGAATGGCTCAGTAAACAAGGTTGTATACGAGCAATGTGAGGATTTAAAATTCTGGGACGGTTATAGGCTAAGTGCCATTGATGGAACTGTCT
>DIQC01000073.1:413-6209 GCA_002426495.1 Thermacetogenium sp. UBA5472 | reverse complement strand
GCAGTATTATTGCCGCTATAATTGCCGTATTCGCAATCGTCGGTGCGACAATGCTGTATTCAAGTTCAAAGCTCAAGAAGGAAAATATTATTGATGTCTTGAAGAATGAGAATATCTAAATTGTATTACCTCGCATACTAAGCATAATATGCTGATTACGCTATCGGCACGCAAACTGATTGAGCAAATATAAGTTATTGATCGACAAGATGGGAGGAAATTGCATAATGTACGGGCCTAAGGTCTTAGATCATTCCCAAAATCCCCGTTGTTTTGGAAAAATACCTGATGCGGACGGGGAGGCAACTATTAAAGAAGCTTGCGGAGATGTATTTCGATTCTATGTTAAGGTAAATGATAATCGATTGGTTCAAGTGCGTCATGAGGCCGAGGGATGTCCGGTAGCTATTGCCTGCTGTAGTATGACTGCCACCCTTGCCGAAGGGAAAACACTCCTGGATGCTACTGAAATAACTAATAAGGATGTGACCGAGGCACTGGGTGGACTTCCCCCTGAACAGGAGCACTGCTCCAATCTGGCAGCTGATGCCCTTTATGAAGCGATACAGGATTACATGATCAGGCGGTCTCTTGAGGAAAAGATTGCCCCTGCCAGATATCCCGGGGACTCCTGGAAAAGTCTGTATCTGCCACAGGAAGTTCAGGATAATAAGGGTGAATGAAATGCGGCGCCCGGAGAGGAATCGGGATACCTTGATTTGGCGAATGTTAAGTCAATTCTCGCCGTGAATCAAAGTTACGTTAGTTCCGGGATCAAGAAGGAGGATACCTAATTTTAAGGGGATTTGTTAGGGGAAGCAAGGGAATTATCCCTCTGCTTCCCCTAACTTTGTGTAAATGCAGGAAAAAGAGGTTAAAGTATTTTATTAAATGTTATAGAATATTTAATATGTGATGTGATATTAAAATAATGTAGGAGTGAAAATTGTGATAGATGGAAAACCGCGTAAAATTGCTGTGTTGATGGGGGGACGATCTTCTGAACGGGAGATTTCCTTAAAAACCGGAGAACAGATCTCTGAAGCGCTGGTGGGGGAAGGGTATCAGGTACAACAGATCGATCCTGCAGGGGATTTTGTGGGAGAGTTGCAGAAATCTGCGCCAGATGTGGCCTTCATTGCCCTGCACGGTAAATATGGTGAAGATGGCACGATTCAGGGGCTTTTAGAGCTGCTCGGTTTCCCTTATGTGGGATGTGGTGTGCTGTCCAGCGCCTTGTGTATGGATAAAGTGACTGCCAAAAAGGTGATGTGTTATGAAGGGATTCCCACACCATCTTTTCAGGTGATAACAAATAAGTTGCAACAGGACACAGGGGAGAAACTGGTCAATGAACTGGGGTTACCTCTGGTAGTAAAACCTGTAGGACAGGGATCAGCCCTGGGTGTCTCTATTGTCAGGGAAACAGCTGAGCTGGAAAAGGCTCTCACAGAGGCACTCAAGTATGATCAAACAGTTTTAGTAGAGGAATTCATTGATGGTATCGAGCTGACTGCGGCTGTTCTAGGAACAAAAGAACCGCGGGTTTTGCCGTTGATTGAGATCGTCTCTGAAAGGGAATTTTACGATTTTACCGCAAAATACAGCCCGGGGATGAGCCACCATATCATACCTGCTCGCATTTCTCATGAGGCGGCCGCGAAGGTGGAGGAACTGGCAATGCGTACCTACAGGGCTATGGATTGCCGCCAGCTTTCCCGGATCGATTTTATGTTAAATAGTAAGGGGGAACCCTATGTCTTAGAAACAAATACAATTCCGGGTATGACTGAGACCAGCCTTTTTCCGGATGCTGCCAAAGCGGCGGGTATCTCTTTTGCTGAACTTATTTCTATGCTTGTTGATGAAGCATTTGCATTGGCTACAGAAGAGGAAGCCTAGAGTGTAGTCGACAATAGTTTTCAATGATAAAATTGAGCAATCTCTGAGCTGGAAATTTTCGTCCAGAATCGGCTGTTGCTCCTAGAATACAAGAGGTGGAACTATTGCAGAATAGCAGCAAATTAAAATCAGAGATCCATAGGATCAACAGCAAAGGCTATAAAGCCTACCATGACCTTAAAGGTGACTATGATTTCGGGCGCTATCAATTGTTTATCGATTATGTACAGGGTGATCCCTTTGCTTCGCCATCCAGCGTACGGGTCCGGGTGGAGCGAAACCTGGCCAAGTTTCCGCTGTCTTTATTCCAGACAAAGCAGCGCAGAATCGCTATCTGTGACTATCTGGCCAGGTGTTTTGACCGAGCTATAAGGAGATTTTGCGCAGGTAGCAGGGGCACTGGGAAAAGTGGTCTGATCTTTATTGATGCAGGAAGGCAGGAGGTGTTGGAGCGAAGCGCCATCACGATCAACGATAATTATGTAGAGGCCAGGTTCTTCTGTGGGTTTCCAGCCAGAGGGCGCACTGTACTGGGGAGTGTGGCTGAGAAGATGTTTTTTCAAGAACTGCCTGCAATCGTTGAAAATAGTCTTTTTTATGAAGGCATCAACCAGCGAGAACTGGTAGAACACATTTATCTGGCAGAAGATCAGAAATATATCAGGGACTTACTCCCGGGTCAAGGACTCGTTGCTTTTATAGCTGATGGGTCAGTTCTACCTCGGAAAAGCGGTATCAGTGACCTCCCCTTGGCTCAGGGGGTGATTCCCTTTCAATCCCCTGCATCTCTTGATGTTTCTTTCAAAACCCCTAATCATGGTAAGATCAAAGGAATGGGTATCCCTTGCGGGGTCACACTGATCGTCGGTGGGGGTTTTCATGGCAAATCCACACTACTGCATGCTCTGGAAAGAGGTGTCTATAATCATCTCCCAGAGGATGGAAGGGAGTGGGTGATCACCAGCAAGGATGCAGTTAAGATCAGAGCTGAGGAGGGAAGAAGGGTCGAAAAGGTAGATATTCGTTCCTTTATTAACAACCTTCCTTTCGCACAGGATACGCGCCGCTTTTCTACAGATAATGCCAGTGGGAGCACCTCCCAGGCAGCCAATATTATCGAGGCTTTGGAAATAGGCTGCAAACTGCTGCTGATCGATGAGGATACCAGTGCCACCAACTTTATGATCCGCGATGGGAGGATGCAGGCTCTGGTCACCAAAGAAAAGGAACCGATCACCCCCTTCTTAGATCAGGTGCGTCCCTTATATAAAGAACAGGATGTTTCCTCGATTCTGGTCGTCGGTGGCTCAGGGGATTACCTGGATATGGCTGATCAGGTCATTATGATGAATGAATACAGGCCGCAAGATGTCAGCAAAGAGGCACAAGATGTATGTAGAAAATACCCGGC
Organism: Thermacetogenium sp. UBA5472; assembly: GCA_002426495.1. Lineage (GTDB taxonomy): Bacteria > Bacillota > DSM-12270 > Thermacetogeniales > Thermacetogeniaceae > Syntrophaceticus. The sequence goes on along the minus strand of DIQC01000073.1, from coordinate 2,896 downwards.
GCTGCGGGTATCGGAAAGGGGAAAGGATTTCGGAAACCTGGAGCCCAGGGTGCCTCTCCAGAAAAGCTTCGACCCACAGCGGGGAAAGAAAACCAAGGTAGGCGCAAGGGGTCTGGATGTTGTCCAGTTCGGCCGCTGTGAAATTAGCCTGGATGATGTGGAGCAATTGGTGGATGCCAGTCAGACCAGGGCTATCGCCGATATCATCTATTATGCCTGTAAAAAGTATTTCGATGACAGCTGTTCATTGAGTGATGCTATCAGGTTTGTTGAGAACGATCTGGACAAGTACGGCCTGGATGTGATCTCATCCTTTAAAGAGAAATGTGGGGATTATGCCAGACCCCGCAGCTTTGAGATCGCTGCAGCGATCAACAGACTGCGCAGCTTGAAAATTCGATGAAGGGGGAGGTGCTTAACCAGTGGAGAAAAAGGTCGTCTGCCTGGGGGATAGTCTTACTTATGGTTATCCTTATGGGTCACATGTTTCCTGGGTGCGTTATGTTGCAGATCGGTTTCCTATTCAAATGATCAACTCAGGTGTCAACGGTAACATTATGGAGGAGATGTATAATCGATATAAAAGAAGTGTTTTAAGGCATCATCCCGATCTTCTAGTGATCCTGGGAGGCACCAATGATGCCTTCAGTATGGAGATCTCTTGTGCTGAAACTATCTACTATTTAGAGGAAATAATAAAAAACGCCCAGGCAGATGAAATATGCCCTGTGGTTGCTTTGCCCATGCTGGTCGTGGATTATTATCCTGCAGATAAACTTGAGCAAATTCGGACAGATGAAAGAGAGTTAGCTGTCAGGTATAACCTGCACTGTCTGGATTTTGCCAGGGCTTTTGCTGATCCTCAGGGGAAGGTAAGGGAGGAGCTTTACCTGGATTGCGTACATCCTAATACCGCAGGTTATGAGGCGATGGGGGAGCTGGCCCTGGAGTTCTTTCAGGGCATTTTCCAAAGGTGATCGGGATTAGATTTTTTAAAGGCGTTAAGGAGCCTATCTCGCACAATGGGGAATCTTTTTTCCAGGTCTGAGACCAACTGTTTCATCTCCTCCCGCTTGGTATGGCTATCCTCAGGGCAGGGGTTTTTCACCACAGGCAGCTTAAAGGTTTCTGTAGAGTGGATGATGCTTATTTCGTGAACATAAATAAGCGGCCTGATCAGTGTCACCTTTCTCCTGGAGAGGTAACTGACTGGCTGCATCAGTTTGATCCTGCGTTCATAAAAAAGACACAGGAGAAAGGTTTCAATGGCATCATCCAGGCTGTGAGCCAGGGCAACTTTACTACAACCCATCTTTTTGGCTGCAATATGCAGTGCGCCATTGCGCATCTTGCTGCAGAGAGAGCAGGGATTAGGTTCCTTACGGTATTCAAAGACGATGGGAGCGATTTTAGTGTGTACCTGTGACCAGCTGACACCTATATCGCGGCAAAAATCCCGGATCGGTAGCAGTGAATTACCAAAGCCAAGATCAACAGTGATAGCATGTAAGCCAAACTTGACAGGGGAAAATTTTTTTATCTCATTTAAAACATAAAGGAGTGTCATGCTGTCTTTGCCGCCAGAAACACCAACAGCTATTTGATCCCCTTCCTGGATCATCTGGTGTTCGTTGATGGCCTGTCCAGCAGGTTTCCATAAAGAATCGTGAAAGCGTCTTTTTGACAATATAAACCCCTCCATCTAATGGGGCCAAGCTTGTTTTATTGTTTATATTATAATCGGTTTCTATTATGTTTCAAACAAAAAGTAACCCGGTTTTCTTCTAGTTCATGATGTATAGGGAGGAAAAATTAATGTTCAATATAGCTCTCTTTGAGCCTGAAATACCACAAAATACAGGGAATATCGCTCGCCTTTGTGCTGCAACAGGATGCCATCTCCATCTCATCGGGCCATTGGGTTTTTCTCTGCAGAACAAGCATCTGAAAAGAGCAGGGCTTGACTACTGGGATCTAGTGGATATTCATATCTACGATGATTTTGAAGATTTTACGGCAAAACAGCCAAATGCTAGATATTATTATATAACAACCAAGGGAAAGCGCAATTACAATGAGTTTGACTTTCAACCAGGCGATTTTTTTGTCTTCGGCTCAGAGACGCAGGGCTTACCTGAGGAATTATTAACTGCCAACAGGGACTCGTGCCTGTGCATACCGATGGTTCCAAGTGCCAGATGCTTGAATCTGTCAAATTCCGTGGCAATAGTAGTTTATGATGCCTTGTCTAAACAATTGTTTATAGGGCTAAGCTAAGATAAAGAAAGGAACTTTAAAGAAGTGAAATCCCCGGTAAGGCTGGGATTCCAAGAAAGATCGTAGAAAATTAAAACAAGGTCTGTAGATTGACTATGACTTGACAGAAATAGCACAGCAGAGTAATATTATTAAGACAAAGGGCGTGTAGCTCAGCTGGGAGAGCACCTGGCTCGCACTCAGGAGGTCAGGGGTTCGAATCCCCT
>DIQC01000073.1:0-251 GCA_002426495.1 Thermacetogenium sp. UBA5472 | reverse complement strand
AAGCCTTTTCTATTGGGTGATTTGGTCACAATGTGGAATACGTATTAAGGTGGCCATTCTACAAAATCCGGAGCCAATCACGCCTGGCGTAGAGGATTCTTTCGACGTTAACGACCTTTGACTTCTCGTCGATTGTGAAGAAAGTAATGTAGTTCTTCACCACTAGCTTGCGATAACCCATCGACGTCAACCGTTCGTCCGTAACGGGAGGGCATTTTTGCGGCATATCCGCCAAACCCACGATGGCCTTC
>DIQC01000034.1:47183-52646 GCA_002426495.1 Thermacetogenium sp. UBA5472 | reverse complement strand
CATCACACCGCTGCTCTTTTTTTAAATAAAAGATTTTTTTAAAATAATGGATCACCTCGGGGCTTTTGCCCCTCCTTATGTTTTCTACAAAGCAGTTTCGGTTCACTCAGACTCTGCATCTTCTGCTGTGCCTTCTGTTGACTCAGGCTTCGCGACTTTAGCCGTGTCTTCGTTTAACTCAGGCTTTGCGGTTTCTGGTGTGCCTTCGTTTGGCTCAGGCTCTGTAACTTTTACTTTGCCTTCGTTTAACTCAGGCTTTGGAACTTCTGGTGTGCCTTCGTTTAACCCAGGTTCTGCAACCTCTGCAGCGTCTTCAGTTAATCCACCTTTTACCGTGCCGCAGATCTTTAAGCTGTCCTTCCACCAGTCAGGGCCTTGGTAATAGGCATTCCACTGTATACACTTAAGATCAATGTGGAATGTATATGTCCCAGGAGTCACATCCGCTTTTAAATCAATCTCAATTTTTCCTTCTACGGAAGCACCTGGATCCAGACCCTTGTTGCCGATGACATCCTCCGGCAGTGTGCAGGTTATGGCAAGAGCATCGTCATCGTTGGCGGTCACCTTTGATTCTAATCTTACCGGTATGGTTCCCTGATTCTCAATTTTGAAGGTGTATACCCAGTTGGTCTGGTTTGGCTCCTGCTCAATGTCGATGGTGATTTTTTGAGACTCATTGCCACTCCCGGTAAACAGGATTGAATTGCCATCATCGACCTTTTCGGTAAATTCGGTGAACAGGATCTTACCTGTCAATTCACCGGTATTTACTTCCTCCAAAATCAAGAGTTCTTCGCTCCACATGCCCATCGCCGGCCCGATCAGATACAATCCGGCCATTAAAGCGACTCCTACCAGTAAAAAGCATCTTGCACCACCCGTGCTTTTGCTTCTGCCGGGCCTCTTAATTATTTCCACCCCCTTTCCTTTAAGCTCATTTCTGAAGTCATTGATAGGGACCTGGTACTCTAGCTACTATTACAGACTTTGGGGCAACACTCTCAGGAACAATATAATACGAGTCAGGTTATCTCCCTACACTCTGCAGGCTATCTTTCCGTGCAGATTAAGCTACTTTCGCTCTTATACTTAAGTACCATTGTTTAGTAGCTTAACGGGGAAAGCACTTCCTCAAGTCCGCCATGGCGGTCTATTTGTCACGGTATTTGGTTTCTATTTAGCAGGTGCACTTATGATCATTCTGGGTATTTCTCTAAAACGTAAGCAAAATCAGCAAGAGATAGAATGCCAAGTGTCAGGTAAGATACAAACCTGGCAATGTTTTTTATTCTCCCAGTAGTGTTGACATACTCCGCAACATTGCATATAATAGGTTTCAGCAAATGCGAGGAACGGGAGTAGTAAATCACTCCGGCAGGCCTACAGAGAATCGGTTGAACGGGGTGCGAGCCGATGGCTTAGCTGGGGATTGAACTCGCCCGGGAGCAGTACTGGTGAAATTAGATTAGCCGGTAACGTAGCAAGCGTTAGATGCAGCAAGAAGTGGGTAGATTATGGGGCTGTGGCGCAGGGGGAGCGCGCTTCCTTGGCATGGAAGAGGCCGCGGGTTCAATTCCCGCCAGCTCCACCAATATATTTACCAATTCGGGTGGTACCACGGGAAAAAATCCCGTCCCTAGATTTAGGGGCGGGATTTTTTAATATCAAAGGGATGGAAGCGACTCCTTTTGTCATCTTTATAATTAGTGATAGATATAGAGGATACCATTACAACATAGAAGGCAGATGATGAATGATATGAAAAAATATAATTTCCGAGTTGCTGAAAAAAAGTGGCAAGAGCGTTGGGAGGAGAATGGCGCTTTTCAGGTAACAGAGGATCGGCAAAAGGGAAAGTACTACTGTCTCGTCATGTTCCCCTACCCTTCCGGAAAATTACACATGGGTCATGTCCGCAATTATGCGATAGGTGATGTTATAGCGCGGTTTTACAAGATGTTGGGCCATAATGTGCTAAATCCCATGGGTTGGGATGCCTTTGGACTCCCGGCAGAAAATGCTGCCATCAAAAACCGTATTCCCCCTGATAAATGGACCTGGGGCAATATTGACAGTATGCGTGAACAGTTGCAATCATTGGGGCTGAGTTATGATTGGACCAGGGAGGTGGCCACCTGTCATCCTGAGTACTACCACTGGACACAGTGGCTTTTCCTCCATCTATATCACAATGGTCTGGCTTATAAAAAGAAGCAGGCTGTGAACTGGTGTCCTTCCTGTTCTACGGTGCTTGCTAATGAACAGGTTGTTGCCGGCCACTGTGAGCGTTGTGAGCATGAGGTCATTAAAAAGGACCTGGAGCAGTGGTTTTTTAAGATTACTGATTATGCAGACCGGCTGTTGGATGATCTAGAAAAACTGCCTGGCTGGCCGGAAAAGGTTAAGTCGATGCAGGAAAACTGGATCGGCAGGAGCCAGGGAGCCGAAATTAAGTTTACTGCAGAAAACGGAAAAGGGATCACTGTCTTTACCACACGTCCGGATACTATTTTCGGTGTTTCTTATATGGTTCTGGCACCGGAGAATCCATTGGTGGAGGAACTGATTCAAGGTAAAGCCCAAGCCAATCAGGTAAGAGAATTTGTGGCAAAGGTTAGAAATCAAAGTGACATAGAGAGGACATCTGTGGAAGGGGAAAAAGAGGGCATCTTTACTGGAGCCTATGCCACAAATCCATTAAGTGGAGAACAGGTGCCCATCTGGGTGGCCAATTATGTGTTGATGGAGTATGGCACAGGTGCGGTGATGGGTGTTCCTGCCCATGACCAGCGTGACCTGGAATTTGCACGCCAGTATAATTTGCCGGTCAAGGTGGTTATCCAGCCCATAGGGGATGACCTGGGTGCCGCTACTATGACGGAAGCCTACAGTGAGCAGGGTATCATGGTTAATTCTGGGATGTTTAATGGCCTGGACAGTGAGGTAGCCAGGCTAAAGATCTCCGCCTATATCCAAGAGCAGGGTCTGGGGGAGGAGAAGGTCAATTATCGTTTAAGAGATTGGCTTATTTCTCGGCAGCGTTACTGGGGAGCCCCGATACCGATCATCTACTGTGACCACTGTGGGACCGTCCCTGTACCGGAAGAGGAGCTTCCGGTGCTGCTTCCGGAGAATGTGGCATTTGAGCCTGGCAGTGAATCCCCTCTTCATACGGATGGATTTCTCAAGACCACCTGTCCCCAATGTGGAGGCCCTGCCCATAGAGAGACCGATACAATGGATACATTTGTTTGCTCATCCTGGTATTTCCTGCGCTTCTGCAGTGCTAGAGATAAGGAGCAGGCTTTTGACAAGGAAAGTGTGCAGTACTGGATGTCTGTTGACCAGTACATTGGTGGTGTAGAACATGCCATTTTGCACCTGATGTATTCTCGCTTTATTACCAAGGTGCTTCATGACCATGGGTTAGTGCCTGTTGATGAGCCTTTTACCAACCTGTTGACCCAGGGCATGGTTTTGAAAGATGGCACTAAAATGTCTAAGTCTAAGGGAAATGTGGTCAGCCCTGAGGAGATAATAGGAAATTACGGCGCAGATACAGCCCGGCTCTTTATTCTGTTTGCCGCTCCTCCGGAGCGGGATCTGGAATGGAGTGACGAGGCAGTTGAGGGTGCTTACCGATTTATCAACCGTGTTTGGCGATTGGCTCAGCATCTGCTGCCAGAGATTAAAGAGGCTGAAGTACTGCCTGGAGATTCTTTAGCTTTAGGACGAGCAGAAAAGGACCTGCGACGCATTATACATACGACAATCAAACGGGTGAGCGATGACATCAAAATTAGATTTAATTTCAACACAGCAGTGAGTGCAATTATGGAGCTGACTAATGCCCTCTACCACTATACAGAGGGAGCAGACAGGAAGTCACCTGTCCAAAATGGAGTGCTACGGGAGGGAGTAACTACACTGCTCACTCTCCTGGCGCCCTTTACACCCCACCTTGCCGAGGAACTCTGGGAAGCAATAGGTGCAGAGGGTAGTGTCCATGATCAGAAATGGCCTGTAGTTGATCAGGATGCCCTTAAAGAGGATGAGATCAATATTGCAGTTCAGATCAACGGCAAGGTAAGGGATCATATCCAGATTCCGGTGGGATTAAAGGGAAAAGAGCTAGAGGAACTTGTGCTTGCGCAACCCAGGGTCAAAGAGCTGCTCAAAGGTAAGGAACTGGCTAAGGTCATCTGCGTTCCGAATAAACTGGTTAATCTAGTGGTGCGAGTACATAACCCTGAAAAATAAAATGAAAAGATCAATAAAAGATATGAATGACTTAGTTGGCGTTGGACTCCTACTTATAAGGAAGCGGGAGTCTTACACTAAGTTAGTCAGTTAAAGCAAGGCAGCGGAGGCGCTGCCCTGCTTATTTTTATGGTGGTTTAACATTTGTAGGAAAAGTATAGGAAAAGTTGAGACAGATAGCAGGAAAATCCATAATGGCAGCGAATAGTATATTATACAGTGCGTTCTATCTCTTATCGAAAAATTGCCGTAATACCCCAAGCATTTCATCTCCCCTGCCATCGGGTTGTGTACAGTGATGGCCATACCTCCAGCACTATTCTTAAGGGACTGCTTTTGCGATGAAAAAAGGGGATAGGTAGGCACTGGAAGGGATGTGGCAGTTGATGCTGGAGGACAGGTGAGCAACAGGTTGTGTGGGAGATAGACAGGAAAGTACAGTTGTTAATCATCCTTATCGCTGCTGCCCTGCTTTTTGCTGGCGGCTATAAGTATGCCACTATGCTCGCCGCAACCTCTGCCCCAGAGGTTGCTATTACTGAACATGTCAATGAGCCAGAAGATGCAGAAGAGAATCAGGAGACGGAGTTCCTGGGCGTACATGTTGCTGGGGCGGTGAATAAGCCTGGTGTTTATCACCTGGCCCCTGGTGCCCGGGTTGAGGATGCTGTCAAAGGGGCTCAGCCCTTAGCGGATGCTGACTTAAATGCTCTTAATCTGGCCCGTAGGGTTGTCGATGGAGAAAAGATTCGGGTTCTTAAGGAGGGGGAGGTAGCAGCCGCCTCTGATGGAAACAATATTGAGTTGGGTACACCCGCTGCACAGGATCAACTGGGAGGAAAGATCAATATCAATACAGCTTCTGTCTCAGAACTGGATACCTTACCTGGTATAGGACCTGCCATAGCTCAGCGTATCATTGATTACCGGACAACTCATGGCTCCTTTCGTTCCACTGCTGACCTACAGAAAGTGTCAGGGATCGGTGAAAAGCGCTATGAACAGCTCAAAGACATGATCGCCATCTGATAAAGATACTTAACTTAGAGTAGGAAGCAAAGCTTCTATCTAAGTAAATGATGAAGACACTTAACTTAGAGTACGAAGCAAAGCTTCTACTCTAAGTAAATGGCTGGCTTGGCGCAGGTAACCGTTTTTTTATAAGCTGGAGATCTGGAGATATTGACACAGGAGAACCGT
>DIQC01000034.1:46917-47088 GCA_002426495.1 Thermacetogenium sp. UBA5472 | reverse complement strand
AAGCTTCTACTCTAAGTAAATGAATTCGGTTGGATTACCAGTAAAAAACTGTTGAATCAAGGTCAAATATTGTCTAAGCTGATAGGTAAGCTTGTTTGCTTGGTAATTATCCAGTTGAGATATCTTAGAACCACATCAAACTATTTAAGGACAGGCAGGAATTTTATTATT
>DIQC01000034.1:39582-46694 GCA_002426495.1 Thermacetogenium sp. UBA5472 | reverse complement strand
AAAAGAAGGGGGGGGGGTAAAAAGGGGGCCGCCTATCGGCAGGTTTATTAAATGCCGGCAGTGTTGTGTTGTTTCTCGGATGGGGGTGATTCCGAGGATAGTTGTTACTCTAGTCAGAGTTTAATGCAAAGTCTAATGTTTTAAGGGGGGAAATAAATGGATATCCAAGGGTGGATGTTGGCAGTTGCCATCTTGCTTCCACTGATCGCAGCAGTCCTCGTTTTATTGGTTCGCCATTATCAATTACGCGGATTAATTGTGGTCGTGACTGCAGTGGCTTTAATTGTTAACTCCATTTACTTCTTGAATTTAGGTTTGCCCACTGAGTTCACACCAGAGAGCCCAATGTGGGGTACGATTATCACTATTCTTGATTATGCAATACTGATCTTTTACATTTATGCAGGTCTATCTCTCAAAAATTGGCTGGTTCTTATTTTTGCCTTGACGCAAATCATCCCGCTGGCTTGGTGGGAGTTTGGCGCTGGAGCTAGCCATGCACTAGAAACGATCACACCTGCTTTCAGGATCGATCACTTATCTGTGATAATGGTTTTAATTATATCCATCGTAGGTTCTCTTATTTGTATCTACGCTATTCGTTACATGAAGGATCACGAGGATCATAATAAACTGGAAAAGTCGCGGCAATCCCGCTTTCTCTTCTGGTTAGTCATGTTCCTCGGGGCCATGAATGGTCTGGTATTGGCTGACAATTTAATGTGGCTTTACTTCTTTTGGGAAGTTACCACACTGGCCTGCTTCCAGTTGATTGCTCACGACCTGACAAAGGAAGCCATCAACAATGGTGCCCGGGCCTTGTGGATGAACTCCATCGGTGGTACCGCAATGATAGCAGCAATGATCTACATTTTCTTTAATAATGGTCAGACTGCTGAATATCTTACACTCAGTTCCATTATTGAATCCGGCGGCACTGAGGCCTTTCTCTTGTTGCCAGTTGCATTGATGTGTTTCACAGGTATGGTCAAGGCTGCTCAAATGCCCTTTCAGGGCTGGCTGCTGGGAGCTATGGTTGCACCGACACCGGTTTCCGCCTTGCTGCACTCCAGTACCATGGTCAAGGCCGGGGTCTATCTTGTACTCAGGCTTGCTCCTGCGTTCAACCCGGTTCTGGGAACGGCAGTGGCCATCTGTGGCGGGTTTACCTTCTTTGCTGCTTCTGTGTTGGCAATCAGCCAGACCACAGGAAAACGTGTGCTGGCGTATTCCACCATTGCTAACCTTGGCCTGATCATTGCTTGTGCCGGTATCAATACAGAGCTTTCTATCGCAGCTGGGATTCTGTTGATTATCTTCCATGCTGTCTCCAAGGGTCTCCTCTTTTTGTGTGCCGGTACCATCGAGCAGCAGATCGGGAGCCGCGAGATCGAGGATATGGAAGGTCTGGCAGAGAAAGCACCGCTCACCACATTTATCACTATTACTGCTATGCTTTCTATGTTCCTGCCGCCTTTTGGTATGCTTCTCGGTAAGTGGGTAGCTATAGAGGCTGCTTATAGCGTTCTGCCTGTGGCGATACTCTTTATCCTGGCCAGTGCAGTGACAATGGTTTTCTGGGCAAAATGGCTCGGCCGTCTCTTGCAGGTTGTGCCAAGGTTTGGCAGAAAGATTGAAAAATTGTCACTCAGCTATAGTGTGCCATTATGGACGCTGTTTGCCGGCATTTTTGCCTTCGGTATAGGTGTTGCACCTATGTACGATAATTTTGTAAAGGCTGCAGTGAATAATGTTGTTGCTGTAGAGAATTCCATGATGCAGGGCTGGAATATTGTACTGCCTGGTGCGGCTACAGCTTTTTCGGCCGAAAGAGGCATAGAGCTTCTCGGTTCATACCCTGTATTACTGCTGTTTGCCGTTTTTGCACTAGCCGTTATTTTGCCCTTGCTCATTATTAAGCTTAAACCGGAGGAGCTCCGCCCTGTTTATATGTGTGGCGAGCAGGCAGGGGATGTGGATACTGACGAGTGGTATGGTGCTGCAGATAATAAGACAAAACTGCAGTTGGGCGGTTACTATTATGAAGGTGCCGTGGGTGAAGAGAGACTCAATCCATGGATATACACTATTGCCATCGCTCTACTCGTCGTAATGTTTGCAGTGGGGGTGATCTTATGAGTATGAATCCGGTGTTGATAGCGATCATTGCGGTTATTGTAGCACCTCTTATTGGAGGGTTGCTGTCCGGTATCGATCGTAAGATGACTGCCAGACTGCAGGGACGCTATGGTCCCCCGCTCTTGCAGCCATTCTATGATTTTTTCAAGCTGCTGGGCAAATCTAAGATAGCCACCAGTAGGACGCAGTTTGTGTGGATTATCGCTTACCTGGTCTTCATGATCGCAGCCCTTGTTTTCCTGGTACTGCTGCAGGACCTTCTGCTTCTGGTGTTCTTGCTCGGTTTTGCGGGAATCAGTTTTGTGTTGGCTGGGTTCAGTACAAAGTCGCCATATAGCCACTTCGGAGCGAACCGTGAGCTTTTGCAGATTTTGTCCTATGAGCCGATTCTTCTTTTTTTTGCACTGGGAGTTTACGCACAGAATGGTAGTTTTATGATCAGCGATATCGTGGCTAATAACACACCACTGCTGACAGGGCTGTGGCCGATTTTTATAGCCCTGCTGGTGGTACTGACCATCAAGATGCGGAAGTCGCCATTTGATATTGCCACATCCCATCATGCCCACCAGGAATTGGTCAAGGGTATCATGACTGAGATCTCGGGCCCATACTACGCTTTGGTCATATTGACTGAGTGGTATGAACTGGTGCTCTTGTTGGGTCTTGTTGTTCTCTTCTGGGCGAACCCGCTCTGGGTAGGGCTCCTGATCGCTTTTGCAGCCTTCATATTAGAGCTGTTAATCGATAATATTAACGCTCGTATGACAGGCGGTTGGATGGTCAGGTTCTCCTGGGCTATTGCCCTTGTATTTTGTGTGTTGAATATCTTTTATGTTTATTTTAAGGGGGTGTTGTAGATGGGAATCATCCAAACTTCTCAAGTAAAGTCTCCTTGGATCTTGCACTTTTGTAACAGTTCTTGCAATGGTTGTGACATCGAGGTATTAGCCAGTTTAACCCCCCTCTATGATATTGAGCGTTTCGGGATGGTCAATACGGGAAACCCGAAACATGCGGATGTTTTGGTTGTCACAGGTCCTGTCAACTACCGAACGGCAAGGGTGCTGAAGAATTTGTATGACCAGATGGCCGATCCTAAAATGGTGATTGCGGTTGGTGCTTGTGCAAATTCGGGAGGCGTCTTCCATAACTGCTACAATATCTTGGGCGGTGTCGATAAGGTGCTGCCTGTGGATGTCTATGTCCCAGGTTGTGCAGCACGTCCAGAGGCGATTATCGACGGTGTGGTGCTTGCCCTTGATAAATTAAAGAAAGCTGTGGGGGTAGCGAAATGATAGAGAATCTGAAAGAAATAACAAAGGACACGTTGTTGTCAGAGGCACAGAAGTATGCTGATGCCAAGGCACGGTTTGTCGCAAGTGTTTGCAATGACCTGGGTGATAAGTTGGAGATTTTCTATTTCTTCAACTACAGTCCCGGAGTGGAGATGGATGCTCTGCGGATGGTGGTTGGCAAGAATGAAAGGGTACCAAGTATCAGCGGCCTCTATCTATGCGCATCACTTGCCGAAAATGAAATGTTCGAACAGTATGGACTTCAAGTAAAGGATATAGCTATTGATTTCGGTGGCCACATGCTACTAGCCCATGACAGCCCTGAGCTGCCTATGCTAAAAGATAAGGCCGCCGGTGGGAAGGGGGGCGAGTAAATGGCACAGCGTACAGTTGCACCATTTGGGCCACAGCACCCGGTACTTCCAGAACCAATCCAGCTGCAGATCACTTATGAAAATGAAAAAGTGGTAGATGTGGTACCAGCACTTGGTTACGGTCACCGCGGTATTGAAAAAGCCTGTGAACTAAATGAATATAAGAAGAATATACACTTAATCGAGCGGATCTGTGGTATCTGCAGCTGCATTCATGGGATCAGTTACTGTGAAACAATAGAAAGGCTCTGGCCTATGGAAGTTCCGCCCCGTGCCCAGTACTTGCGTGTCATCTATTCGGAGTTGAGCAGAACTCACAGCCACCTGTTATGGCTTGGCCTGCTCTGTGATGCTCTGGGCTTTGAGAGCATGTTTATGCAGTTCTGGCGGATCCGTGAAAGAGTTCTAGATCTGCTGGAAATGACTGCAGGTACCAGGGTTACTCATTCGGTATCCGTTATCGGTGGCGTGCGCCGTGATATCGATGATGAACAGGAAAAGACAATCCTTAAAGCTCTGCCCAATATACGAAAAGAGGCAGAGGCTTTAATAAATGTTTTAGCGACTGACCCAACGGTCAAGGCACGTACTGTAGGGAAGGGCGTTCTTACCAAGGAGCAGGCAATTATGCTGGGCACTAATGGCCCCCATCTAAGGGCATCAGGTGTTAAAGAGGATAGCAGGATGTTAGGGATGCAGGTCTATGACGAGCTAGGATTTGAGCCCATCGTGGAGACGACCGGTGATTGTTATGCCAGGGCACTGGTCAGGGCTAGAGAAACCCTGCAGGCAATAGATTTGACACTAGAAGCCTTCAGCAAGATGCCTAAGGGGGAACTCATTGAACGCCCCAAAGGACGTCCACCGGCCAATGAAGTAACCTACAGGGCTGAACAGCCCCGAGGTGAGTGCTTCTACTATGCCAAAGGAAACGGTACCCAGTACCTGGATCGATTCCGTGTGCGGACACCGACCTTTTCCAACATTCCGTCCCTACTTGTGATGCTGCCAGGAAGCGAACTCGCTGATGTGCCGGTTATTGTTTTATCAATTGACCCCTGCATCAGCTGCACTGAAAGGTAGCTCTGGAATATAAAAGGAGGTGGAGCACAATGCCAGTTATGCTGCCTACTATTCTGCGTAACCTGTTCGGGGGTCCGGCCACCAGGATGTATCCTGTTACGGTACGGGAGCCTTTTGCAGGAGCTCGTGGGCATATAGAGTTTAATGATGATAATTGTATTTTGTGCGGTAGTTGTGCCAGGAATTGCCCGGCCGCCGCTATAGAGATTAACAAAGAAAAGAACCAGCTTGTCTTTTATCCGGCACGCTGCATTATCTGTTCAGTTTGTGTTGAAGCTTGTAAAAAGGATGCCGTTGTTCTGCTTGACAAGTGGCGCACAGCCTATTACACCAAGCCTGTGGAAGTGCATATTGCCAAGGCGAAAAAAGCAAAAAGAAGTGAAAAGGAATAGTAAGTTAAATAGTACCGGTTAATAAGCCTCTGTCGTATCGATGGGGGCTTTATTTTTTGGCATGCAGGACAGATGTCTTCTTGTCCTGTTTATTAATAAAAGCTATAATAATATCGAGGTGGTATGATGTTCGGACTATTGAATATAGGACCATGGGAACTGATATTGATCTTGATAGCTATGCTTATAGTTTTTGGCCCGGGAAAACTGCCGGAAGTTGCTCAAAGTTTGGGAAAAGCAATGCGGGAATTTCGTAAGGCTTCGTCAAGTGCACAGCAAGTTTGGGATGAAATGATCAAGGAAGAGCCGGTTAAACCTGCACAAAGCGATAAAAGTGATGAAGGAACCCAATCTAATGAAGCTACCTCATCTGACCAAACAGGTGAAAAGGGAGAAGGGGATGAACAGCACCAAGAGGTAGAGGGCCAAGAAACAGCTGAGGAAAAAGGAGAAGCAGAAGAAGAATCAGGACAGGCTGAGGCTTCAAAAGGCTCCGAACAAAGCGAAGAGCAGGTGGAAAGTCAATAGATACCGGGTGGGAAAGGTGATATCACTGGGAAGGCAGAGCAAGCTGGAAATATATAAGGGGGAATAAATTTTGAGGGCAAAGAAAGTCGTTATCGCAGTGATTTTGGGCGCATTCCTGGCAGGCATTGCCTTTACTGGGGGTATTTTATTCGCCTCAGGCAATAACTGGATTGGTCAAGTGCTGGGAAACCAGAATGCCGAATCTGACTCCATTTCTGAATCTGATTCCAGTGATCGCCCAGGTGCAGAAGAAGATACCATTGCTAAGATAATTGAAAAAGCAGGGCCTGCTGTGGTTAAGATAGAGACATATACAACTACAAGTGAGTCCGCGAATCCCATGTTTAATGACCCATTTTTTAGAGAGTTTTTCGGACAATCTGCCCCACAGGAACAAAGAGTGCAGCAGGGATTGGGATCCGGTCTTATCATATCTGCTGACGGGTATATTCTGACCAATGAACATGTGATCAGCGGTGCACAGAAGATCCAGGTGAATTTAGCTGGTGAAGATGACCCTTTGCCTGCGGAGGTTATCGGCTCTGATCATGATCTTGATTTAGCTGTTTTGAAAATTGATGCAGGCAGTGACCTGCCCGTATTAAAACTGGGAAGTTCCAGTGATGTAGCTGTTGGGAACTGGGTTATCGCCATTGGCAATCCTTACGGTTTGGATCATACTGTAACAGTTGGAGTGATCAGTGCTAAAGGCCGCCCGGTCACTGTTGATGACCGCAACTTCCGGGATTTACTGCAGACAGATGCGTCCATTAACCCTGGTAACAGCGGTGGCCCCTTGCTTAATTTGCAGGGGGAAGTCATCGGAATTAACACTGCAGTCAGTTCCCAAGCCCAGGGGATCGGTTTTGCTATTCCCAGCGATACTGTAAACGGTGTTCTAGATGACCTGGTTCAAGACGGCAAGATCAGCAGGGGTTGGCTGGGTGTACAGATACAGGATGTCACAGATTCTATTGCTGAAACCTATGGATTATCTGAGCCGAAAGGAGTTTTGGTCAGTGATGTGTTAGATGGGCCTGCTGCAGATGCCGGCCTTATGAAAGGGGACATTATTACAGCAGTGGATGGGAAAAAAGTCAGCACAGCAGATGAACTCCTTGCAACCATCCAGAAGGCAGAACCTGGGGAAAAGGTGAAATTGACTATTTGGCGCAATGAAAAAGCCGAAGAATATACCGTAAAACTAACAGAACGCTTGTAGTAGTGGTTGGTGGTTAGTCGGGATCACCGGATCACCAGAACCGTCAGACTGTGCGAAAACCATTTTAACCTTTTCC
>DIQC01000034.1:24270-39411 GCA_002426495.1 Thermacetogenium sp. UBA5472 | reverse complement strand
TTTTAGGGATATGGAGCACCAATTACCCGCTTTTTCAGTAATGCACCCCCACTTTTGGCCGCTGAGCTGATGATTTAGGGAGTTGTCGCACAGTCTGCCGTCCCCCTGATCGCCCTTTTGTTAAATAATGGTGGGGGTGTATTGGTTTGCCACCATTTGTTTTAATTGCTAGTACCTTTGCTCTGGGAATAATTATTTCTGAGCTCAACAGAGGTAGGTGGGTGTGGGCAGCGGTTGCGGGTGCCGCAATTTTTTTAGCTGCTGGTATTTGGTATTATCAGCGGGGCAAGAGGTATTCTTTTATCTGGCTGCCTTTATGTTTGTTATGCCTTGGGTATGCCTGGATGGGGATTCATTCCGTTTCTTTTCCACAGCAGCTAAACCCTTTTCTGGGTCACTTTGTTCAGGTGGAAGGGGCTGTGGCCAATCTTCCTTCTGTTTACCCCAACAGGCTTGTCTTTGTGCTGGAGGAACCTGTCGTCAGCTTGGATAAGGAGCGATGGCAGGGAAATGAGAAGCTTGAGGTTGTATATTATTTTATAGCTGCAGAGGAGGCTGTCGATGAGAGTGCGTCGTCACAACAAACAGGCACAGCAGGCAGTACTTCGTCCTCTGTTGATAATCGTACCACCGGTAGTAATAATAAGCTGGTCATAACAGGAGCAGGTGGCACAGAGATTGAGGCCGAACATCTGCGCTCAAAGCTTCTGCCAGGTGATGCCGTCAGGGTTGAGGGTTTTTTAGAGCTGACAGAGACAGCTCTATCACCCGGAGAGTTCGATTACCGGGCTTATCTGGAGCGGCGCGGCATTATCGCCCAGGTTCAGGGAAAAGGAATTCCGGAGGTCATGTCACAGAGGCAGGGTTTGAGCAGTGTCTGGGCTGGTCTGCGCCTGCGGATCGAGAACAGTATCAATACAACCCTGCCACGAGATGAATCTTTCTTTCTTCAGGAAATTCTCCTTGGTTCGAAAGAGGGGATGACTCCGGATGATCGTGATATTTACCAGAGGACAGGTGTAATGCATCTCTTCGCTGTCTCTGGCCTCCATCTGGGTTTTGTTTTCGCTGCTTTGATTGCAGCTGCCGGTTTCCTTGGCCTCAGGCGCATACCCACCTTTTTTATGGTAACTGTCGGTATCTGGGGATATGCGGCTTTGATCGATTTCACACCCCCCGTCACCAGGGCTGCTGTGATGGTTACATTTGGATTAGCGGCGTATCTCTGGCAGCAGAGGAAGAATTCCATGAATTTCCTGGCTCTGGCTGCTCTGGTTCTCCTGCTCATAAACCCTTCATTGCTCTTTGACCCCGGTTTTCAGCTCTCCTTCACTGCCACCTGGGGTATAATCTACCTGGCGATTTCCCTTAACAGACATATTCCACTGCCTGCTGGAATTCGAGAAGCGATAACTGTACCACTTGCTGCCCAGCTGGCTATTCTCCCGCTGATCGCCACTTATTTTAATCAGGTAGCGATACTGGGTTTGCTGGCCAATATTCTGGTTGTGCCCTTGGCAGGGTTTGTGGTTTATTTAGGTGTGGTGGGAATGCTGCTGGCTGCAGCCGCACCTGCGCTGTTCAACCCTTTTTTTCTGGCAGCCGGTGCACTTTCAATTCCCATCAAGGGGCTGCTCGGTATATTAGCAGAGCTTCCCGGTGCTGCCTTCTTTGTACCTCCACCACCACTATGGTTATATTTGTTGTGGTTTGGTATACTGTTGCTGTTTGGTTGGGCTCTGCGAGAAGGGTTTACGGTTTCTTTTCCCCACTTTCGCTTCCGGTCTGCGGCTACATCCTGGGTTATGCCCTCTCTGCTTGTGCTCACATTATGTTTAATACTGATTTGTACAGGGATCTGGAGAGGCAGTTCAGGCCAACTAGAAGTGACATTTCTCAATGTTGGGCAGGGTGATTCTATCTTAGTCAGGACACCTGCGGGACGCACTATGTTGGTGGATGCCGGGGGGAGCCCTGCCTATCTCAACACTTCCTTTGATCCTGGCAGACAGGTTGTAGTACCCGCCTTAGCTCGAGCAGGCATCAAGGAACTGGATCTGGTTGTCAACTCACACCCTCATGAGGATCATCTAGGGGGTATACCGGCTGTTTTAGATAATATAAAAGTGGGCAGGTATGTAGCTCCACCTATAGAACACGTGACCCCCCAGGCGCTTCAGGTACAGCAACTGCTGGAGGAAAAAGAGATCCCGGTAAATTACATTCACAGTGGAGCAGAGATTAAACTGGATCCAGCTGTAAAAATATCAGTTCTAGGCCCTCCTGAAACACTTTTTTCAGGGACCCGCAGTGATACCAACAACAACTCCCTTATTCTGCATATAGCATATGGCGAAGTCTCTTTTTTGCTGACCGGTGATGTAGAGCGGGAGGGGATGTTGGACCTGACTGAGCGTATGCAGAAGGGCAGGACAGCTATGGAAATTAGTGCTGATATTCTTAAGTGCCCCCATCATGGCAGTTCATACAGCATCTGTCCAGAGTTCGCCGCTGCTGTGCGCCCCCGGATAGTGGTGGTCAGCGTGGGTAACAACAACTTCGGCCACCCGTCAACTGAAACCATCTATTTCTGGCAGGAGCAAGGAGCCCAGGTTCTGCGCACTGACCAAGAGGGTAACATCACCTTGGCCACAGATGGCGCAGAGCTGAGCGTGGCGAATTAATTATTGAAGTCAGCTGTTTTTAATCTCCAAAACTGATGCCGGTGGAACGAGCAGCTAGAACAAGTTGGTTGTCCAGGGACACAGATGATGTTTCCCTGGTTGCTTCCTCCAGGGGGACAGGTACAACCTCTTGGCCCTTAAGGGCAACCATCTGGCCGCTGTGGCCGGACATGGCCAGCTCTGCTGCGGCCACACCAAAGCGGGTAGCCAGGATTCTGTCCAGGGGAGAAGGAGAACCTCCTCGCTGGATATGTCCTAAAACCGTCACCCTTGTTTCCACTCCTGTAGCCTGTTCCACAAGACTGCCGATCAACTGTCCGATGCCTCCTAAGCGAATAGGGTCGCCGCTCCCCTCAATTCTATCTCTGATTATGTGTTCCCCGCCAGGTCCGGGGGTTCCCTCAGCCACAATGATGATGCTGAAAGGCTTGCCTTCATTTTGCCGATCCTCGATCTTTTCAACTATACTGTCCAGTGACCAAGGGATTTCCGGAATCAGGACCACATCTGCTCCACCGGCAACCCCTGACCAGAGGGCAATCCACCCTGAATAGCGTCCCATCACCTCTAAAACCATCACCCGATGGTGTGATTCCGCAGTTGTGTGGAGCTTATCCAATGCCTCGGTAGCGGTTGTCACTGCTGTGTCAAAACCGAAGGTCTGATCAGTTGCCTCCAGATCGTTGTCAATTGTTTTGGGAACCCCTATGATGTGTGCACCCTTAGCTACCAATTCATTGGCGATAGATAAAGTGCCATCTCCTCCGATGGAGATCAGGTTATCTAACTGCAGTTCCTTTATATTTTCCAGCAGCTGTTCTGAGACATCGCAGTATTCAATTTCTCCTTCCGGTGTTTCCACCGGGAAATTGAAGGGATTATCCCGGTTGTTCGTTCCCAGGATTGTTCCTCCACGATGTAAAAGGCCAGAGATCGCCTTTTTGTCAATAGTGATCCAATCCTTCTCAATAATCCCCCGGTAACCGTCCCGGAACCCCAGGACATCAACACCTCTAGCGAACAGGGCTTTAGCTGCAGCTCTGATCACAGCATTTAAACCCGGACAGTCCCCACCGCCGGTTAAAATTCCCACACGCATGATTTTTCCCCCTTTAAAAAATGTTTTCCTATAAGACACTCTTATTTTAGTATTTCACTCAGAAAGTAATAATCCTGCATAACTCAGCAAGTTCTCCGGTGAGTGAGCATATTTTAGTTGTATGACATCTCTATTTTGGATAACAATTGAGGAGGGTTAATAAATTGGGTGAACAGGATTATAATGAGTTATTACAACGGCTTATGGAATCAGGGGTAATTGAAATGGGCTCTTCTAAGGGCTCTCAAAAGGTCCAAGAAATATTAGATGATGCTGTCAGTGATCATACCCTGGATCAGGATAAAATCTCTACCACAATCCTGAATATGACTTCCGATTTAAGTGAAGATAAGCGCCGGGAGTTGAAGGAATTTGTGGAACAGGCTCTGCAGCAGTTGGATAGTGAACAGCTTACAGATGAGATTCTAAAGATTCTCTATCTATTTTTGGATCAGGACTGATACTTGTGGTGGGCATTGTGTCTAATGGGAGAGGGGGCAGGGATTTCATCACCGGGAGAGAATAAAATACTTAGGCAGGTGGATTGATATGGCTGTAATGACATATGACCAGGCAAAAAAGGCTCTTAACCGGGGAGAGATTCCGGCGTTTTTAGTTCTGTACGGTAAAGATCGGTTCCAGGCCAGAGAGTTGATCAGGTTTTTGAGAAGGTGCCTGGAAATGGGGAGCGATACCGGAATCGAATACATGGAATGGGATGAGGAAGCGGATGATGCTGATATCCATAGATCTCTGCAGACGGTGCCCCTTGGTGGTGCACAGCGTTTAGTGGTTGTCAACAATGGTGACATTTCCAAGGTGAAGTCGTGTTTAAGGGTGAACAATCCACACCTGAGATCTGTATTTCTATTGGAGGAGAAGCTGAAGAAAAAAGATCTGCCAGCTGTAAAGGATTGTTGGGTGGTAGAGTGTAAGCCTCTCAAAGGTAGGGATCTGAACCGTTGGCTGCAGAATGAGGCCGCTTCCAAAGGGAAGGAGCTGCCTGCTACCGCAGCGGAATATTTACGGTTTTCCTGTGGGGAAAATGCCGCCATTCTCAGCAAGGAGATAGAGAAGGCTGCTCTCTATCTTGGCCAAAAGCAAAAGAAAATCACTGTGGATGTTATTCAGAATTTAGGCAGCAGGACTTATGATCGGGCGCTTTTTGATCTGGTGGATGCAGCGGCAGAGCGCCGAGGGAACGATGCTCTGGAGGTCATCAATGAGCTGCTTGCTCAGGGAAAATCTCCGGTGTTATTGGTATCTGTGGTTTCACGGCATTTTCTGCAGATGCTGGAGGCGTATTGGCTGCTTAAAGAAGGGCTTTCTCCGGGTGAACTTTCCGGTATGCTGGGTGTACACCCCTATGTGGCGAAAAAACTGATGAAACAGCTCCGATCTTACCGTCTCCCGGAAATCGAAAAGGTTCTTGCATGTCTATTAGAACTCGATGTATCGATTAAACAGGGAAGGGCAGCCCCGGAACTATTGATCGCTTCTTTTCTCGGCGAGTTCTGTGCATAGTGTCAATTGTTGGAGAGCAGATCAAAAAAACCCCTACTATAGGGGTTTTTATTTTATACTGCTTCGTCTCTATTCAGCATTTTTGTTAACTGAGACTTCTTGCGATCTCTGGCATTGGGGTGAATGATGCCTTTGGAAGAAACTTTGTCGATGCATTTGATAGCCTTTTTATAGTTGACTTGGATGGTTTCATTATCTTTTTCTGCCAGTGATTCTTGAAACTTTTTGATAGCGGTTTTCATAGCAGATTTATAAGATTTATTGCGCAATGTCTGTTTTGCAGCAATTCTGACTCTTTTTTCTGCAGATTTGATATTTGCCATTCTTTCACCCCCTTGTCAGTAGAGTTAAGCCAAATATGATAGTAACACGATTATCCTTGCTTTGCAAGCATTTGATTTTAGGTGTTTAAGTATTTTTCCCCTACAAAATAGTGATATTTTACCACATGTTGGAATATTATTTGTCAGACAGCTTATCAAGGGGGGAACTCAGGATGCGCCGTGGATTTAAACAGCAACCACAGCTGGGGAAGTACATCTCTGTCATGCTGTTGTCGTTAGCCTGTCTGTTGAGTGTAGGGTTTGTTGATCTTTCTTATACTTTGCTGCTGCAATCTGGGTTAGGCGGGGGGAGTCAACAAACAGAGGAACAAGAGGGGGCGGCGATCAGTAAGCTATGTGAGTTTTTATTTGGTATTGATCCCTTCGATCTATCCGGGGTTCTGGAAAAGGGGCTTCCCTTTAGCATAACGGCGAGAGTGTCTGCAGAGGCGGCCAGTAGTAGGGGCACTTCGGAACAGCCGATAGAAAGGAATTTAACCATCGATGAATTACAATGGGCAGAGGCCTTAGCGAATAAACCTGTTGAAGTAGCCTTTTATCACACTCATAATGCAGAGACATATGTCCCTGAGCATGGCAAGAGTAAGATTGAAGGGAAAAATGGGGGAATCACCCTGGTGGGTGAAGAGATTGCAGGGACCCTTACCGACCAGGGGGTGCGGGTTGTACATGACCTGACTATTCATGATTACCCTGACTTCCCCACCTCTTATATTAAATCAAAGACTACTGTTAATGGTCTCTTAACAGATTATCCGGATTTAAAAATGTTAATTGATCTGCACAGAGATGCGGGTGTTCCCAAAAAACAGACAGTTACTGTAGATGGTAAGGAGTCGGCACTTCTGCTGTTTATTGTCGGCAACAGCCAGTATGTTTCCAACCCTCATTGGAGGGAGAATTATGCCCTGGCCAGACAGATTGCCAATCGTCTGCAAGAAAGGTATCCTGGTATTGTCAAGGATGTGCGGTTACAAAGTGGTGGCTATAACCAGAACATTTCACCTAATGTCCTGTTGATTGAAGTAGGAAGTGACAAGAATACTCTCGATGAGGCATTAATAGCGGGTCGCTGTCTGGGGGAAGTCCTCGCTGAGCTGATCCATGAGCAAAACGAGAAAAATGATCTATAAATAATCCCTACCGGTATATAGTTTACCGATCATGGAAAACTAACTTTATACAATGTTGGGGGGAATCCGGGTGAATCGCTACAGCCAAATTCTAATTATTACAATCATCATCTTAATTATGTCAGGGGGAATCCTGCTTACAGATAATAATATACGAGATCTACAGGGCAGGGAAAAACCCGATATTTCTATTGCTACTATATTTGAAACAATACCTGATAAAAATGTAATGTCATCATCTATCAAAGATGTTTACTTACAGAGCAGAGACAGGGCTGTTTATCTTTTTTCCTGGTTGGAGGAGGTTTCAGACACTTGTTCTGATGTAATTAAAGGTATTAGCAATACAGTAAAGAAACTGCTGCCTGCTGACTCTAGCTCTGTTGAGCACCAAGAGACAGGAAACTTACAGTGAGAAAGTGAGACTGGTTACAGTGCTCATTCATATCTATAATTTCATGAAACACTTTTGTTGTGGAGCGCAAAGTGATAATATCTACTTTGAGGCTCTATTATTTTCAGAAGGAAGGTCAAATGTCAGATAGAGAAAAACTTAAACTTGCCCGAGCAGTTGGGATAATTACTATTGCTAATATTGCGGCCCGTATTCTTGGTTATGTGCGAGAGGCTTCGCTCTATTACCTCTTTGGACAGACCCGGATCGCAGATTGTTTTAACGCAGCCTTCTCCATCCCTGATTTTATTTATATGATTTTAGTGGGCGGCGCTTTGAGTTCAGCCTTTATCCCTGTATTCGGAGGATATATCGCTAAAGATGAAGAGGATGAGGGTTGGAAGGTAGCCAGCATCATGCTCAACATGGTGATCACGCTTATGTTGGCTGCCATCACCCTGGCTATGGTATTTACCCCACAGTTGGTGTACGTGCTGGTGCCCGGTTTTAATGCCAGTGAGATCGATATGACCGTCTATCTCACCCGCATCATGTTTATACAGACATTTTTTATGGGCTTGAGTGGGGTGGCGATGGGGGTACTTCACTCTTATAAGAAATTCACCGCTCCAGCTTTGGGCTCAGTACTATACAATCTTTCCGTGGTGGTCGTCGGTGGGTTGCTGGGATCTCGCATAGGCATTGAGGCCTTTGCCATCGGGGTTGTGGTAGGGGCTGTTTTGAATTTCGCTGTCCAGGTGCCGACCTTGCTGCGGTTGGGTGGCAAATACAGTCCAGTGTTCAATCTGAGGCATCCGGGGATCAAGCAGATTGGTGTATTGGTCTTTCCCGTTTTAATCGGACTTTCGGTCTCCCAGATCAATCTTTTTGTCAGCCAGAATTTGGCTTCAGGGCTTCCCAGCGGGCAGCTGGCAGCCCTAAAGACGGCACAAAGATTCATGCAGCTGCCCATCGGTATTTTTGCAGCTGCTATCGGTACCGCAATCTTTCCTACTTTGACTGAGCAGGCTGCTCGCCGGCAGTTTGGAGATTTTCGCCGTACCTTCTCCTTAGGGTTCAGGTCGATCAATTATTTGACCCTCCCCTGTGTGGCAGGGTTGATTGCTGTCGGTCTTCCAGTGATCAGGCTATTTTTTGAGATGGGCAATTTTGCACCTGAAAGTACAGTAGCTACGGCAGAGGCGCTTTATTACTATTCTCTAGGGATCGTTGGCTACGCGGGATCCATGGTTTTGAACAGGGTTTACTATGCCTTGAAAGATACTAAAACTCCGGTGATCGTAGGGGTTGCTACTGTGGTCTTGAATATCCTCCTCAATATCTGGTTGGTGGAGCCTATGGGGCACAGGGGATTAGCTTTGGCTTATTCTCTGGTAGGGATGATCAATATGCTGGTCCTGCTGTTCTTATTAAAGGCCAAACTTGGCCATATTGATGGCCGCAGGATCGCCGCATCTGCTATAGGTGCTACGGTTGCCGCCCTGGTTACAGGGGTGTCGGCTTACGGGGCCGTTACCTTGCTGGAAGGCATTTTGGGAGTCGCCACTAAAACAAGCCAGTTGATAGCTGTAGGAGGGGCCATAGGTGCCGGTGTCTTGGTTTATTTGCTCTTGTCTTATTTATTAAAACTAGAGGAGTTTCAAATGGTATTGGGGCTGGTCAAAAAGCGTATCGGTAAAAGACAGTCCAGCTCGGTGCAGTAAGAAAGGTGATTGATAATGAAGCAAGAACTGATCAGGAATTTTTGTATAATAGCACATATTGACCATGGAAAATCAACCCTGGCTGATCGCTTCCTGGAGCTGACAGGTACATTGCAGTCCAGGCAGATGAAGGATCAAGTTCTCGACAAGATGGACCTGGAAAGGGAGCGGGGAATTACCATCAAACTGACTCCGGCCAGGATGAACTATAAAGCCAGTGATGGACAGGAATACATCCTGAACCTCATCGACACCCCTGGGCATGTAGACTTCAGTTATGAAGTATCACGCAGCCTTTATGCCTGTGAAGGGGCGCTGCTGATTGTTGATGCTTCACAGGGTGTTGAGGCTCAGACGATTGCCAACACCTATTTGGCATTGGATGCCGATCTGGAAATTATTCCAGTGATCAATAAAATTGACCTTCCTGTAGCCGAACCGGAAAGAGTCACCAGGGAGATTGAGGATGTGCTCGGTTTGAGCACTGATGATATTATGTCGGTTTCCGCCAAAAGTGGTGCAGGGATAGCTGAACTATTGGAAGCCCTCATTAAACGGGTGCCTTCTCCACAAGGTGATGCAGAGGAACCCTTGCAGGCCTTGATCTTTGATTCTCAATTTGATCCATATCGAGGGGCTATCTCTTATATCAGGGTCTTTCAAGGCCGGGTGCGGCCAGGTATGAAGATTATGATGATGGCTGTGGGCAAAGCATATGAGGTCAGTGAGGTGGGGGTGTTCACCCCTGAGATGTGTGCGGTGGATGAACTTGGCCCCGGGGCGGTAGGCTACCTGGCAGCAGGAATCAAGGAAGTAGCCGATACCAGGGTGGGAGATACGATTACAGAAGCGAATAGACCATCCCCAAGTGCTTTGCCGGGCTATAGAAAGGTGCAGCCAGTTGTGTTCTGCGGCCTTTATCCGGTTGAGGCCAATGATTTTGAGAACTTGCGTGACGCATTGGAGAAGCTGAAGCTAAATGATGCCTCCTTTCAGTACGAACCAGAGACATCGGCTGCTTTAGGGTTCGGCTTCCGCTGTGGTTTCCTGGGATTGCTGCATATGGAGATCATCCAAGAAAGACTAGAGCGAGAGTATAATTTGGAACTGATCACAACTGCTCCCAACGTAGTCTATCGACTGACAAAGCAAGATGGGGAGATAATCACAGTGGACAATCCGGCTAACTGGCCGGAGGCAGGTGATGTTGCCATAGTAGAGGAGCCATTTGTCAAGGCCAATGTCATCACACCCGCAGATTATGTAGGAGTGGTTATGGAGCTTTTCCACGACCGGAGAGGGGAATATCAGGATATGAGTTACCTTTCTCCGCAGCGGGTGCAGATAGCTTATCAATTACCCTTATCGGAGATCATCTATGACTTTTTTGATTGTCTTAAATCCTCGACAAGGGGTTATGCGTCCTTTGATTATGAACTTTCGGGGTATCGTTCCTCCGATTTGGTCAAACTTGACTGTCTGGTACATGGTGAGGTTGTCGATGCCCTTTCTCTCATCGTTCACCAGGAACAAGCCCAGCAGAGAGGGCGTGCCCTTGTGGAGAAACTGAGAAGGTTGATCCCCAGGCAGCTTTTTGATATTCCCATTCAGGCTTCTATCGGCTCCAAGATAATTGCCAGGGAAACGGTTAAGGCGTTACGGAAGAATGTGTTGGAGAAATGCTATGGTGGAGATGTGACCAGGAAGCGCAAGCTGTTGGAAAAGCAGAAAGAGGGCAAACGCCGTATGAAGCAGGTAGGACGAGTGGAAATTCCACAAGAGGCATTCCTGGCGGTGCTCCAGGTTGATAAAGATTGAAGGTCGCTCTGTACTTGCATTTTCCTTTTTGTCTGCAAAAGTGCCGCTACTGCTCCTTTAATTCACTGCCTCTCAGCCAGATTGTTTCTCATGAAGAGCGGATGGGGTTGACTGATCGCTACCTTAACGCCCTGCAGAAGGAGATTAGCTTTTATGCTGATCTTTATGCTGATCATAAATGGGAATTATCATCTATCTACTGTGGAGGGGGTACCCCTACAGTACTGAACGCTGATTCCATATCTCAAGTTCTTTCCTGCTGCAGCAGTCATTTTCATTGGTCCGCTGATATAGAGATAACAGTGGAGGCCAATCCGGGAACAGTAACTCTAGAAAAGCTGAAAGATTTTAAGAAGGCGGGGGTGAACCGCCTTTCTCTAGGTGCTCAGTCCTTTCATCCTGAGGAGTTGAAGCTTTTAGGGAGAACACATCAGGCAGGCGAAATCGTTGAGTCCTATGAAGCAGCCAGGGATGCAGGGTTTGATAACATCAATCTGGATCTGATCTATGGGCTGCCTGGCCAAAGTCTGGCCTCCTGGAGTGATACACTAAAAGAGGCTTTAAGGCTTTCTCCGGAGCATCTTTCCGTCTATGGTTTGTCTTTGGAGGCGAGTACTCCACTGGCTCAAGATATAGAGGAGGGGAAGCTAGAGCCCTCCAGTGAAGATTTGCAGATCGCCATGTGGGAAAAGACCGCGAAAAGTATGGCTGCAGCCGGGTATGTGCGTTATGAGATCTCCAACTATGCCCAACCCGGCAGGGAGTGCAGGCACAACATAACCTACTGGGAAAACCGCCCTTATCTGGGGGTTGGTGCCGGGGCCCATGGATATCTGGAAAGATTACGCTATGCTGATGAAAGTGATCTGCAAATATATATGAACAGGGTAGAGGGTGGAGAGTTTCCTCGTGTCTTTGAGGAAAGGCAGTCAGACTTAGATGAACGCGTATACACTATCATCATGGGGCTGCGTCTTACTAAAGGCCTTTCCCGGAAATGCTTTGCTGAGCGCTTTGGCCGTCTCTTTGAGGATTTCTATGGGAAGGAACTGTCTTTGCTGGTTGGTGAGGGGTTGATGGGGGTCAGTGAGGATGCTATTTTTCTGACTGAGGGCGGGCGGTTATTGGCTAACTATGTTTTATCCCACTTTGTTTAAAACATTTTTGTGAGCAGCTCATCGGTCCAATGGCGAGAACCGTCCCTCCAGCGCTCCTCCAGCGCTTGTACCTGGACCAATCACCGGAACCGTCCCCGTGATTGGTCTATTGACATAAAGCCATCATGGTGGTATCTTATTGCTTAGAACTTAGCACTCATATGACAGGAGTGCTAAGTAAAGGGTGGTGATACCGGTGGGTATAAATATAAGAAAACAGCATGTTTTAGAGGCTATAGTGGAAAGCCACATTGCTACTGCAGAACCTGTGAGTTCTCGTAGTATCGCCCGTAAATACCGGTTAGGTGTCAGTTCGGCAACTATTCGCAATGAAATGTCTGATTTAGAAGAACTAGGACTGATTGAGCAGCCACATACCTCTGCGGGTCGGATTCCGTCACAATCAGGCTACCGTTATTATGTAGACAGGTTGATGAAAAATAGCAGTCTGACTACTCAGGAGAAAAAAATTATTAGCTCCATTTTTGCACAAAAAGCGAAGGCAATAAACAATATCATACAGCGCACTATTAAAACAGTGACACATTTAACCGATTATCTGGTTTTGCTGTCCTGGCCTCAACTGGAAAATGCGGCTTTGAAAAAAATTAAGGTTCTTCCCCTGACACCAGATCAGTCTCTGATGGTGATTATGACCGAGACAGGGTGGGTAGAGAGTAAGGTGATAGATCTACCTTCAGGTATGACCCCGGACTCTTTAGAACGTATTGAAAATGTTCTCAATACCCACTTTCAGGGGCTTACATTTCCGCAGATTTCTCGTACAATTTTGCATAGTGTTTATGATGAATTGCTCAAACAGCGGAAGCTTCTAGACCGGATAATGGGGATTGTGGAAGCGGTACTCCAGGAAAATGCAGATGAGGGTATCTTTCTTGGGGGCGCTTATAATATTTTAAAACAGCCTGAATACAGTGATATTGCAGCAGTGCGTAATTTGATGAGCTTTATTGAAGAGGAGAGTATCTTACGTTCTATTTTGCAGAAAACTAATCCTACGGAAGTAACGGTGAAAATTGGCAAGGAAATTAACTACGACCCGGCTGCGAAATACAGTGTCGTCAGTGCTGTTTACAGCATAGGTGGTAATGTGGTAGGTTCCATCGGTCTCTTAGGGCCTATGAGAATGGATTATGCCAGGGCAATTGCCATCATAGAGTACATAACCGGTACTCTTTCTGAGACTTTGTCCAAAGATGTCTTGTATTAATTGTAAACGGCGCTTGCAGATGTCAGTAAATTGCTTTTCCGTTTACATTTATTATGTTTTATATATAAAGATGGTGTAACATTGTGAGGAGGGAATATTTTTGAGTTGCGATAAGGATTCGTCAGATAAAGGGGCATCTGCAGAGACCGGGGAAGAGACAACTGAGCCGGTCGAAAATGAAGTGCTTCTTGAGGATGAAGTTGATGGAAATGCTCCGAAGGATGAACCTAAAGATGCAGAGGGATCCGATCAGGAAAAGGAAAAGAATTACAATGAACTGCAGCATCGGTTCCTGCGTCTGACTGCTGATTTTGATAACTATCGACGCCGTACACGGGAGGAGACCGCGGAAATACGCCGTACCGCTAATGAGAGGCTGATCCAGGAGTTACTTCCCATTATAGATAATTTTGAAAGGGCATTGGATGCTGCAAAAAAGGAGCTGCCAGACAATCTAATTACTGGAATTGAAATGATCTACAGGCAGCTTCATATGCTATTGTCTCAAGAGGGTGTGGAGCCTATAGAAGCAGTGGGCAAACCCTTTGATCCTGTTTATGAGGATGCCTTTGAGCGGCAAGAAACCACAGAATATCCTGAGGGCACTGTGGTTGCAGAGATCAAAAAAGGTTATCTTTTACAGGGTAGGGTACTGCGTCCCGCTTTAGTTATAGTAGCAAAGGAACCGAAAACAGAAAAAACAAAATCTTGCCAAGAGGGGGCATGTGGTGATGAGTAAGGTTATCGGAATTGACTTGGGAACAACAAACTCTTGTGTGGCTATTATGGAGGGTGGTAAGCCTACCATTATTCCAACACCTGAAGGTGCGCGCGTAACTCCGTCAGTAATTGCCTTTACAAAAGATGGAGAACGGCTTGTGGGAGAACTGGCCAAGAGGCAGGCAGTTACAAACCCGGACCGCACAATTCGTTCTGTTAAAAGGCAGATGGGCAGCAACTACACTGAAGATATAGACGGTCATAAATATACCGCCCAGGAGCTATCAGCTATGATTCTCCAAAAGCTCAAAGCTGATGCAGAGGCTTACCTGGGAGAAGAGGTGACCCAGGCGGTGCTCACTGTTCCTGCTTACTTCAGTGACAGCCAGCGGCAGGCCACCAAAGATGCGGGGCGTATCGCCGGATTAGAGGTGCAGCGGATCATCAATGAGCCGACAGCTGCAGCTCTGGCTTACGGTTTAGAAAAAGATCAGGATCATACCATTCTTGTCTATGACTTAGGTGGTGGCACCTTTGATGTTTCGATCTTAGAACTGGGTGATGATGTTGTTGAGGTCAGAGCCACCAGTGGCAACAACTTTTTAGGTGGAGACGACTTCGATGAGCGCATCATCGATTACATGGTCAATGAATTTAAAAAGCAAACTGGTGTCGACCTGTCCAAAGACAAAATGGCCGCACAGCGGCTCAAGGAAGCTGCGGAAAAAGCCAAACATGAGCTTTCCGGAATTCCCCAGACATCCATCAGTTTGCCATTTATAACTGCAACAGATGCCGGTCCGCAGCACCTGGAAATGACACTGACCAGGGCAAAGTTTGAGGAACTGGTGACTGATCTAGTGGAAAAGACTGTTGGCCCCATGAAGCAGGCTATTGCCGATGCCGACTTGGAACCAAATGAGATTCATAAGGTGCTGTTAGTGGGAGGGTCCACTCGTATTCCGCTGGTTCAGGAGACCATCAAAAAGGTACTGGGTAGTGAACCGAGCAAAGGCGTTAACCCTGATGAGGTTGTGGCTATGGGAGCCGCCATCCAGGGTGGTGTGCTGTCAGGTGATGTGAAGGATATTGTTTTACTGGATGTGACACCCCTTTCCCTGGGTATCGAAACCCTGGGTGGTGTGATGACTAAGATCATAGATCGCAATACGACTATCCCTACATCAAAAAGCCAAATATTTTCCACTGCCGCTGACAACCAGACCAGTGTGGATATCCACGTGCTTCAGGGCGAGCGGGCAATGGCCAATGACAACAAAACACTTGGCCGCTTTCAGCTGGTAGGGATTGCA
>DIQC01000034.1:18669-23890 GCA_002426495.1 Thermacetogenium sp. UBA5472 | reverse complement strand
ATCAGTGACTTAGGTGATAAGATCACTGAGGATGATATAAATAATATCAACAGTGCCAAAGATGAACTGAAAAGTGCTCTAGAAGCGAAAGACATTGAGGATATTAAGAGCAAAACTGATGATCTGACAAAAGCAATCTATGATGTGACAACCAAGGTCTATCAGCAGGCAGGAGGCCAGGATGCAGCCGGAGGTGCCGGAAATGCAGGGCCATCCGGAGCAGGGGAACCTGGGGCAGATGAGACTGTGGATGCCGACTTCAAGGTTGTGGATGACGATGACGAAGATGAAAACAAAGACGACAAATAAAGTGAGCCGGACAGTTCCGGAAAGGTGATATAGATGGGAAAAAGGGATTATTATGAGGTCCTGGGGGTTGAGCGGGGAGCTTCGGATGAGGAGATCAAGAAGGCCTACCGTAAGCTTGCCCGAAAATACCATCCTGATATGAATCCGGATAATCAGGATGGTGCTGCCGAGAAATTCAAGGAGGTTCATGACGCCTACGATGTCTTAAGAGACAAGGAAAAGCGGGGCCGCTATGATCAGTTTGGCCATACCGCCTTTGACATGGGTGCCGGAGCTGGCCAAGGTGGAGCAGGTTTTGGCGACTTTGGTGGGTTTGATGATATTTTCGATACCTTTTTCGGCGGTGGCTTCGGCGGTTCTTTTGGTGGGAGGCAGAGAAGAGGGCCAAGGCGCGGCCCTGATCTGCAGATGAATATGGAAATATCCTTTGAAGATGCTGCCTTCGGTGTAGAAAGAGAAGTGACCATTCATCGCTGGGAGGAATGTAAAGAATGCGCTGGCTCCGGTGCCGCGCCCGGCACAGAACCTGTTACTTGTTATAAGTGCGGCGGGTCCGGGCAGATGCGTATAAATCAGCAGACCCCCTTCGGACAGTTTTCCTCAGTGACAACTTGTGATAACTGCCGGGGTACAGGGAAAACCATTGAAAAGCCTTGTGGTAAGTGTAAAGGCAAGGGAAAGGTGCGCCGCCCGCGCAAGGTGAGTATTAGAGTGCCTGCAGGGGTTGATAATGGTTCCGCTCTACGGCTGGCAGGTGAAGGGGAATTAGGAGACCAGGGAGGCCCTCCCGGTGACCTGATCGTTCGCCTTCGGGTGCGCCCCCACAAAGTGTTCAAACGAGAGAAGGATAATGTGGTGATGGAGGTCCCCATCTCTTTTGTGCAGGCAGCTTTAGGGGATGAGATCGAAATTCCCACACTGGAGGGTAAAACCACTTTAAAAATACCAGAAGGAACACAGCCTAATGCCGTATTCCACATGCGCGGCAAAGGGATTCCCCACCTGCAGGGGTATGGCAAAGGGGATCAGATTATCACCGTCAAGATAGGGATCCCAACTAAACTGACAGCGAAGCAAAAAGAGATGCTCAAGAAATTCGATGCTACTGTGCAAAGTGACCAGTATCAAGACCGCAAGGGCTTTTTCAAAAAGATGAAAGATGCTTTTATGGGCTGAGACACGGGGACGGTTCTCGTGTCTCAGCCGGGATATGTGCTAACCACTAACCAAAAACAGAAGTCGGATTTCCAAATTTCTTGCAGTATATTGAAGCCTTATTTAAATAGGCTCAAAAATGGGCTCAGTAAATTATAGAATAGAGTAGGAGTATCGCTCTTGCTCTATTCTTTTTTCTGATGTAACCGCTTTTCAGGTAATCACGCCAGGCATTCTGGCGATAGGGGGGGCTTTGGGGTACACATAAAAAGAAGTATGCAAAACCCCCCCCGCATCCATTCCCGATTTTTTATTTAATTTTAACCAGCAGATAGAATTCCGCTCTTTCCAACTTTAGATCACCGGTTGTCACATCTTCATTCCCCATGATATGCATGAATATAAACTTCACTTTAACCTGCTCATTCTCTTCAATCAAAGTCATCTCTTCAGCAGGGATGCTTTCTCCCTCGGTGGATGGTTGATGTTTGTCAAATAGTTCCCCGACAAATGAATTTAAAGCTTTTTCATAGAGCAGAATACCTTGTCCGTATACCTTTACAATAGATGATTGATCGTCATAATCTACAGCTATTGTGTCGCCGGTGCTGTCGGTTGAGTTTTCAGCATACAGAAACATGCTGCCAAACATATAATCGTATCCTTGAATATCAATTGCTCTTTCCGGTTCTTCTGTAGTAAAGTAATAAAACCTTTCAGCAGAGTGTTCGGCAGGATGTGTGTAGGGTACGTAGCTAAATCCAAAAACTTTGTCTATATCATCGATCCCGAAGTTATCAGGGAAATACTTCACATCAGCAAGGTTATGGTTGTCATTAAAATAATCCAGTATTCTGCTTATTTCAGTTTTATCTTTTTCAGGAATATCACCGGCCGCAGCCTGAATTTTTCCCTCCTGCAGCATGTCATTTCTGAGGAGGGTGGCTTCTAGTCTATTGTTCTGGCTGAGGGTGGATATTGAATAGCTGCTCAAGGGGCCGAACACAGCTATCAACGCGATTACAGCAAGTGTGACAGGGATGATGATATTATTGCGTTTCTTTGTCAGAATGTAATAAAGCATGATTCCGAAGACCCACAATCCCAAAATAATGACATAATATCTGTTTTCAGTGACTCCATAGGCATTAATTCTGATCCCCATGGAAATAAACATCATCACTAAAACTGGCAGTATAATCCTCGGCATCCAAACTGAAAACCCAGTTGCCCATTTGTTCTCATCTTTGATCGGGGTGATGAGGAACAAGACAAGGGTAACAATAACTCCATACCAGAGCACCAGATGCGAAACCAAACCGACAGGCCACTCGCTAACCACTATTATCTTTGCAAAATAGATGTATAGTATTGCTGTATAGGCTGTCAACAGCGGCATTACAATATATAAAAGCAGCACTCTTAAGAGTTTTAAATAGTTTTTTTGTTCTAACTGCTCATCGCTCTGTGGTATATCTGCCAGAAAGTAAGCGGGAGCAAAAAGGAAGGCTACAAAAAGCATGACATAGTAATATGCTCTTCCTGCTATCTGTATGCCGAGAAGCTGGTCTATGGTGAAGAGGATCGCTGCCAGTCCCAGATAAAGCACAGCAGAATAAATCACAGTTATGCAGAAACCTGTGCCAAGCTTAATAACATACATCTCAAACTGCTCTCTTCTAGGAAAATAGGGGATAAAGAGAAAGCTCAAATACAAGGCGAGGCTTACCCCTATGTACCTTGTTATGGAAACCATCTCGAGCGTATTTAAAAGGAAAAAGTAATATAGGAGAAGCACTAAACAGCCTGCACTGTATAAACCGATCAGTGCAGATAGTTTCCCATTGTCCTTCCTTTCCCAAAAGAGCTTGAGACATAAGGATAGGGGAATTCCCAGGGCAAGGATCATCGTTATTCTGTATAGTGTTTCCGTGAGATTTGTATCGATTGATGGTTGTAATTCTGTGATCATGATCAGCATAACCGCAACAGCAGTTGAAAATAGTATAGTTAGAGGAAATCTTTTCAGACTCACGGAAAGTACGGTCATCATATGCTTAACAGCAGGTGTGATTTTCATGGCCTTCTCCTTATAATAAATTTAAAGGTTTTCTTGATAAGGCATCTTCCTTATCTGAAAGGTGTCAGTTCACCCAAAGTTTCAGCTACTTGATGAGGCAAAACAATCCAGTCCTTTTGTATTCTACGGTTGTTGTAAAAACCCTCTATGGGAATCGTTTTTTTATCAGGTAGCTGCCGCGCAGATGAGCTATGAGCTTAAAGAAGGTGAAAGCTGAATAGAAGTTTTGTATAATATAGGCTACAGACACCGCGCATCCTGCGTACAGAGATGGCAGGACTGCCCGGGTTAAGCCTGATTATCAATGAACGGAGTGATCTAGGTGGGTGAACACTCAGATAGAGTGGCCTTTCATACTTTAGGTTGTAAAGTCAATCAGCAGGAAACCGCCTCCTTGATGGAGATGTTTCGCCAGCGAAGTTATCAGGTGGTGGATTTCAAAAACCCTGCTGATGTTTACATAATCAATACGTGTACAGTGACCCATACAGCTGACCAAAAATCGCGGCAGATGATACGCCGCGCCATATCTCAGCAGCCAGACGCGGTTGTTGCTGTTGTAGGGTGTTACTCTCAGGTGGCTCCTGATGATATCCTTTCTATCCCCGGTGTGGACCTGGTGGTAGGTACTAGGGGGCGTGCCAGATTGGTGGATCTGGCAGAAGAGATATTAGAAAAGAAAAGGGCGGGGGAATGTTCTGAGGGGTTTAATGCCGTTCAGTTATTGGAAGAGGAACCGGACTTTGAACAGCTTCCCCTTCCTGATAATCCTCAGCGCACAAGGGCTTTCCTTAAGATTGAAGACGGGTGTGACCAGTACTGTGCTTACTGCATTATTCCCTATGCCCGAGGGGGTGTGAGAAGCCTTCATCCTGAACTGGTCAAGGAAAGGCTGGGTGAGCTGATCTGTGACGGATATCGTGAGATAGTCTTGACAGGTGTGCATACATCAGTTTATGGGAAGGATCTGGCTGAAGATATTAACCTGGCACGGCTGCTGCAAGATCTTGTCGAACTGCCAGGAGATTTCCGCATCCGTTTGAGTTCAGTGGAACCTGTTGATGTATCAGAGGAAATGCTGGATGTGATGGCATCTTCTCCTCGTATCTGCCGCCACCTGCACATACCATTACAGTCAGGTGATGATGAAATTCTGAAATTGATGCGCAGGCCGTATAACACAGGGGAATACCGTGATCTATTTCTGCGTGCGCTAGAGAGGATTCCCGGTTTGGCTGTTACCACAGATGTGATGGTGGGGTTTCCCGGGGAAGAGGACAGGCACTTTGAAAATACCTATAATTTTATCGCCTCCCTTCCTTTTAGGGATCTCCATGTTTTTAAATACTCTCCCCGTCGGGGTACCCCGGCAGCGGAGATGCCCGGGCAGGTAAAGCCGGGAGCAAAAGATGAGCGCAGCAAGAAACTGCGGGAACTAGCCAGTACCCATGCCAGTAATTTTGCTGGGGGTGCCTTGGGCGAAACACTGGATGTGTTGGTAGAAAGGCCCTTCCGGAAAAAGCCTGGATACTGGCAAGGTATCACTGACAACTACCTGCGAGTTATTTTTCCCTCTCGAGAGAAGGGGCTGCAGGGTAGGCTACTGCCTGTTAAGCTGCTCAGGAAGGTGGATGGCGACCTGATCGAAGGGGAAGGGTGGCAAGGGGACGTTTCGTT
>DIQC01000034.1:0-18537 GCA_002426495.1 Thermacetogenium sp. UBA5472 | reverse complement strand
GGACGTTTCGTTTGCCACATTTTAATAACCTGATGCCACTCTTGCTATATTGCCTTAAGCATAATGGCACATAGTGGCGGTCTGCCATCAGTCCCTTGTTGTTCATATCCGATCTCCGGCTTCCGCATCTATTCCAACATCCTATCTTCGAACAATAACCAGTCGATGTTAATCAACACATAACCGAGAGGGTGGGATGAGACGCGAGAATCGTCCCCGCGTCTCCCTGTCCCCCTGTGTTGCTGAAGTGTCCCAGACCAGCCACGGGGATCGTCTCATTGGCAGGCCGGACCTCCGACTACCGACAGCTGACTCTCTTGTTTCAACCGATTCTGAGAAGGTGTAAGATATTATTGACATGTGATAAGATATGTTCAGCAATAAATTATAGGAGGCAAATAAATGTCTGACTGCATCTTTTGTAAGATTGCCAACCATGAACTAGAATCGACTGTAGTCTATGAGGATACCGATTTTATGGCTTTTCAGGATACTAACCCGGCTGCGCCGACACATGTGCTTTTAATCCCTAAAAAACACGTTAGTTCCGTGTTGGATCAAGGTGCTGAAGAAACAATGCTCGGTAAAATGATGGCCCTGGTGCCCCGTTTAGCAAAAGAACTGGGTATCGCTGATGACGGCTTTCGCTTGGTGGTTAACACCGGGCAGGAAGGCGGGCAGACCGTGAATCATCTGCATTTTCATATCCTGGGAGGGCGCTCCCTGCAGTGGCCACCAGGCTAATGCACTGGGGACGGTTATTACTGCATTAGTTTTACATCCGAAACCGTTAGACTGTAGATAGTTTCAATTACGATATGAATGTATTATTCGGATTGTTTGTTATGAACCGTGTCAGAAATGCTCTAGGGACTGTCCCCAGTGCATATCCGGTGTAGTGGGTGCCATGTTGTCTTGTGGCTTTACCTCGGGGAAACATGGCAGTCCGTACAAATAAGAAGTTATTAAGGTGATCTCTGTTTCCATGCATAAACAACTGATGGATATCTACAACAAGCTATATGAACATTTCGGCTCTCGTCACTGGTGGCCGGCAGATACCCCATTCGAGATGATTATCGGAGCGATCCTGACGCAGAATGTAGCCTGGCGCAGTGTTACTGTAGCCATCGAAAACCTAAAACAGGAAGGGGTTCTCTCTTTAGAGGGGATTCTCTCCTGTGATCGTTCCGAGCTGGCTGCGCTGGTGCGGCCCGCTCGTTATCATAATCAAAAGGCGAAAAAGCTACAGGTATTCTGTAGTGTGATAGCTGAGGAGTTTGGGGGAAACTTGGATGCATTTTTGGCACAGGAGATGGGAACTCTGAGGGAGCAATTGCTGGAGATCTATGGCATCGGCCCTGAGACTGCGGACTGTATCATTCTCTATGCTGCTCAAAAACCGATCTTTGTTGTGGATGCTTATACCAGGCGGATATTCTCACGATTAGGCATTTTTCCGGAAAAGATCAAATATCAGGAGATGCAGCACTTTTTCATGTCCCATCTTCCCTCAGATGTTGAACTCTATAATGAATACCACGCCCAGATCGATGCTCTGGGGAATCAAACCTGTCTAAAGACTAAGCCCCGCTGTGGGGAGTGCCCAGTTATGGGCGCTTGTTCTGCTCGGGGAGAAATATTACAGAAATAGGTTAGATATGGTCAGTATCAAATGTGGAATCTCCTGTGGAATCCTGGGAAACCGAATTATACTCAATTCCGATTACCAGTTCCCAGTACATTGTTTGTATTGGCTGTGGTTAGATAGGGAAGGAGCGGGAAATTGCTCTACATATACATGAGATATTTATGCAACAGGAACCGTCTCCAGTTCATTCCAGCGCATTTTAGGAAAGGAGATCTTTAGATGGCTACGAAAACATCTTCCTTCGGCACTCCGAATAGGGAGGGGCATGATTCCTCTGCTTTTTATACACGCAGTATTTATCAAGCTGATTTTCCTTCTTTAAACCGTATTCTTGCCGAGTTATGTGAGCAGACAATCCAAAGGAGTGTGCCTGATCGACTGCTGGATGAATGGGTTGACTGCATTTACTGCCATACCTCAGAGGATATGAGCCATATTCCTGATCAGAGTGTCGCTCTTGCTTTTACTTCGCCTCCTTATAATTCCGGAAAGGATTATGATGAGGATTTGGATATTGTCGACTATTTTCGCCTGATGACTCGGGTGGGTGCTGAGGTTTATAGGGTCCTCAAACCTGGTGGCAGGTATGTGATCAATATCGCCAATTTAGGACGCAAGCCCTACATCCCCCTGCACGCCTATTTCTATATCACCCACACAGGATTGGGTTTCCTCCCGGCAGGGGAAATTATCTGGCAAAAGAGCAAAGGTGCCAACAGTTCCTGTGCCTGGGGAAGCTGGCTTTCAGCCAAAGCCCCGCGTTTGCGGGATCTCCACGAATATCTTCTGGTTTTTGTGAAGGACGATTACTCTCGGCCAGACAAGGGCACATCAGATATCAACAAAGAAGAATTTATGAGTTCCACCCTCTCTGTTTGGGAAGTAGCACCGGAGTCAGCAAAGAAAGTAGGGCATCCCGCTCCCTTTCCTGTGGAACTGGCTAGCCGAGTGATCAAGCTGTATTCTTATGTAGATGATGTTGTCCTGGATCCCTTCGTAGGCTCCGGAACTACTTGTGTGGCAGCGAAAAGGCTGGGTAGGCGTTATGTAGGGTATGAGATTGCTCCAAGCTACTGTGAGCTGTGTCACGAGCGCTTGCGAAAAGAGGGAATTGACGGGGATTCTATATTATAATAAAGCGAATATTAAAAAGGGGGAGTGAGATGCAAATGCCAGAATCCAATAAAAATACTATAATGCGTATCACTGTAGTCGGGTTGATAATAATTATTGCTGTAGGTATTTTTATATATAAGAATCATATGGCTGCCCAGGATAATTTGGACGCCAACCTAGAGCTGGATCAGAACCTGCCAACACTTTTAGAGATGAGCTCCACAACATGTCCACCCTGCCGTGAGATGATTCCCATATTGGAGGAACTGCAAGCAGAGTATGAGGGCAAAGTAGACATCAAGATAGTTGACATTGATGAATATCCGGATGAAGCGAATAAATACTCGATCATTGTTATTCCCACACAAATTTTATTGGATGTCGACGGTAACGAAGTTGGCAGGCATGAGGGATATATTCCTAAAGAGGATTTGATAAAAGTTATAGAAGAAAAGATGGGTGTTGTGTGATGGAGTCCATTCTCTTAGATCTTGGTGAGATTTTGTCACAGAATATCTGGCTTGCTTTTGTCGTTGCATTGGTTGCAGGATTGGTTTCCTCCTTCAGCCCCTGTATTTTATCTACTGTGCCACTGATCATCGGCTATGTGGGGGGCTATGCCGGTGGTGACCAGAAAAAAGCTTTGAAATATTCGCTGCTCTTCTGCTTAGGTCTTATCTTGACCTTCACTGCTTTAGGGGCGGCTTCGGCACTTTTAGGGAAAATGATGACTGGGGCGGGGAAGTGGTGGTATCTCCTGCTCGCTCTGATCATGGCAGCTGCAGGGCTGCAGCTGCTGGGATTTTTTCAATTCACACCACAAACATGCCACATGCCGGCCAGACGAGAGGGGCTTATCGGTGCCTTTCTGCTAGGTATTTTAGGGGGCATACTAGCCTCTCCATGTTCAACACCTGTCTTAGTGGCTATTTTGGCCTTTGTTGCAGGTGAAGGGAATATTTATTTGGGAATTGGCCTGCTTGCAGTTTACTCAATTGGTCACTGCGCTTTGTTGTTAATAGCTGGGACATCGGTGGGCTTTGTGAACCGATTAGCTGCATCCTCACGTACAGAAAAGTGGGGGAAGGTTCTGAAGGGTTTGTTGGGCTTGGTGATGCTCATTTTTGCCTTTTACCTGTTTTATTTGGGGATTTAATGCACTGGGGACGGTTCCTGTTGCATACGATTTAATCTAATGTAAGAATATAGGGGTTTCGATATTATTGACTCGGCTTATATTGGCATATTTCTTAGTGCTATATTTTGTAACAGTGTATCAAAACAGAACAGACATATGTTCTTGTCTACAGGTATCCTGTCTTTAATGAGCGCGAATTGTTTAGACATCAGGTATATGAGTGTAGAGCCTTTATGTGGTATCATTTTTGCATTAACATACCTTAGGAGTGTGACAGTCTGAGAGGTAGATATCTGAATAATTATGGTATGCTAGGCACTCTATCACTGCTAGAGTGCCTAAACGATATATAGATGTGTAATGTAAGTTTCGTTAATTGGAGGCATTAAGAATGAAGAAAATATTTTTCATCGATTTTGATGGTACAATCACCAAGGTCGATACCTGTGTTGCGGTAATGGAAGCCTTTGCTCCGGATGCTTGGGAAGAAATTAACGAGTTGTGGGAAAAGGATGAATTGACTACAGAAGAGTGTGCTAATAGGTTTTTCCAGTTGATGAACGCTGAGCCTGGTGACTATAAAAGGGTGTTGGAAGACATAGAAATCGATGATTCTTTCTTGGGATTTATAGCTTTCTGTAAGGGGCGGGGTTATCCGGTGTACGTCTTGAGTGATGGTTATGACTACCATATTGATACTGTTTTCCATAAGTATGGCATTGATCTTCCTTACTATGCTAATCGATTAAAATATGATAAGGGTTTTCAGATATCCTGCCCTTATATGAACCATTCCTGCGGTAATTGCGGTACATGTAAAACTACTCTCATGGAAAAGCTCAAAAAAGAAGGGTTTGAGGCTGTTTATATAGGTGACAGTTACTCTGACACCTGTCCGGCGGAACATGCTGATCTGGTATTTGCCAAGGATGTTTTATATGAATACTGCATGAAACATGGGGTTGTAGCCACTTACTATGAGAATTTTCAGGATATTGTTTTATATCTTACAAATATGTAAAGGGGGCTGCAGTGATGAAGGTATTGGTTTTGACAAATGGAGAGTATGGAAATCTTGATTGGTATAAAGAGCGCAAAGATGGATTTGAAAAGGTGATATGTGTGGATGGTGGTGCGGGTTGGGCCAAAAAACTGGGTATTACCC
Source organism: Thermacetogenium sp. UBA5472 (assembly GCA_002426495.1). Taxonomy (GTDB): domain Bacteria; phylum Bacillota; class DSM-12270; order Thermacetogeniales; family Thermacetogeniaceae; genus Syntrophaceticus. The sequence goes on along the minus strand of DIQC01000034.1, from coordinate 13,467 downwards.
CCAACTGGGTGGTAGGAGATATGGACTCCATTGATGAGGAAGATAGGGTGTATATGGAACGGGAAGGTGTCCGATTTTCTTGCCATCCTTCACAAAAGGATCCCACAGATACTCAAATCGCTTTACAATTAGCGGAACAATTAGGTACTGATCAAATCACTATCTGGGGTGGGACAGGATCACGCTTGGATCATACTCTCTCTAATCTTTTTAGTGCTGCTAAGTTTGCTCTAGGGGGCGGAGCTGTACAATTTGACTCCCCAATACTGGCCATTTACCTGGTTAAGGACATGTTGAAGCTTTCAGGGCAAACAGGAAAAACAGTATCTGTATTGGCTATAGGGGGCGAAGCTAGGGGGGTAACCCTAGAGGGATTCCAGTATCCATTGAAAAATGCTGAAGTGGATAGTATGTGGCAGTATGGTATCTCCAATGTAATTACCGGCAGTACACAGGTAATCAGTGTGGCTTCAGGAATTTTGGCGGTTTTCTATTATCGAGAGCTGCCATAAAGGGCAAATGCAAAAGGACAGGGCAGGGCTTTGGAGCCTGCCCTGTTTCTTATATTGTTAAAGCCGTCATTATTTCATCCCGCAGTTGACTATAGCGGGGATCAGTAATGGTGCGTGAGCTTTCAGATCTGCAGATAGGTACTTCAACTTCTAGGCGCACCTCACTCGGGCACTCGGACAGCACATATACCCGGCCACAGAGGAAAAGTGCTTCTTCCACATCATGAGTAATAAACAGAATTGTAGGGTGCAGTTCTCGGAGTACATCCAACAGCCAGATATGCATATTCCTCCTGGTTATTGCATCTAGTGAGGCGAAAGGCTCATCCAGGAGCATAATATCACTGGAAAAAAGGTATGTTCTGAGCAGAGCGGCTCTTTGTCTCATCCCTCCGGAAAGCTGGGCGGGATAGTAATTCTTAAAACCTGTTAATCCGAACTGTTCAAAATGTTCTGCAGCCATAGCCCGCGCTCTTTGCTTAGGTATTCCCTTTAAAACAAGGGGGATGCTGGTATTATCCAGGATGCTGCAGGATGGCAGAAGCAGGTCCTTCTGGTGCATATAGCTCACCCTTCCGGTGATACCTGTGAAGTCTTTACCATCGATAAGCACCCTTCCCGCATCCGGTTTAAGCAGCCCTGAGATGATGTTAAACAGGGTGCTTTTCCCGCAGCCGCTTGGGCCCAAAATACCGATAAACTCCTGGTTATTTGCCTGGATATTAATCTTACCCAGTGTCAAGAGCCCACCTAAAGTTTTACTGATCCCATCCACAATTATTTCTGGCAATCTCTATTCCTCCGGTAAAAAATCATTTGTAAAAGCATCTTTTGCCTCCAGGGGTGTTTCGATCAATTCTTGAGAGTACATCCAGTCAGCATACTTTTCCCATCTCTCTTCTGACATTTGACCCCAGCGGGGAGCATCGCTTTGATATTCATCGGCCAGATACTCTTGGCTTTTAATCAACAGATCTTTATTTAATTCAGGTACACTTTCACATAGTATCTCTCCGGCCTGTTCCGGGTTATCGATACAGTAATGGTAGCCTCTGGCAGTTGCCTTCATAAACCTTTCCACAAGTTTCGGCCTTTCTTCGACGGTCTTTTCACTGGCGATCAGAATCGGTGAATAGAAGTCCAGGGCATCATGGTAGTCTCGCAGTTGGACAAAGTTTAAGGGAACATCCCTTATCTCTGATTCAACTCCAGTCCATCCCCAGTAGATCCAAGCAAAATCCACATCCTTCTCAACACTGGCAAAAAAATCAGCAGTGCCGATATTGATCATCTCTACTGTATCAAAATCTGCATCAGCTTTGGTCATCAATGCCTTCAGCATCGCTTCCTCTGCAGGGGAACCCCAGCCCCCATATTTCTTTCCTTCAAAATCCTGTGGGGTTTCAATTCCTTTATCCTCCGGTGAGGCAAATCCTGATGTATTGTGCTGGATCACCGCGGCAAGAGCTTTCACTGGCAGCCCTTGTGTGCGGGCAATCGTCAGGTCCTCCTGGTAGCTGAAACCGAAATCACCCTGGTCAGCGCCGATTAGCTGAGTTGTGATACCCTCACCAGGTTGGGTTATTTCCACCTCAAGTCCTTCTTCCTCGTAATAACCCATCTTTTGAGCGACATAGACACCGGTATGGTTGGTATTTGGTGTCCAATCCAGAATCACTGTCACATCTTGCACTTGTTCAGCACTTTCCTGCTGTTGTTCACACCCCCCCAGAAACAAAAGGGAAAGAGAAAGAACATAGACCACTATAATCATAAACCTTTTATTCACAGTTCAAACCACCTTTCAAATCTATTGATGCTGCTCATTCAATCTGTGCCATGGTATAACAAGTCTCTCTACAGCTATGATTACAGCAAAAATGAGCAAGCTCAAAATGGTAATCGCCAAAATGGCAGCAAAAACACGATCCACCATATAGGAGCGCTGAGAGAGTGTCAGATAGTAGCCGATACCCTCTTTAGCACCGAGCCACTCCCCGATCACAGCTCCCATTACACTGTAGGATGCGGAGATTTTCAGTCCAGAGAAAAACGCCGGTAGAGAGAGGGGAAGCTTCACCATCCGAAAAATAGCCATTCTGGAAGCCCCCATAGATCTAAACAGTTCCAAGTAATCTCTGTCCACCGCGGCCAGTCCCCCTAAAAGACTGATCACTACCGGAAAGAAGCAGACGAGAATAACCACTAAGATCTTAGGCAAAATTCCGTAACCGAACCAGATAATAAACAGTGGAGCAACAGAGACAATAGGCACTGTCTGGGAGGTGATCAATAGTGGATACAATGCCTTCTTCACCAATGGCAGCTCATCCATCACAACGGCGATGATAAAGGCCAAAATGATGGCAGCTGCAAAACCCAGCAGGCATTCCAGCATCGTACTCCTGGCATGCTCAAGCATCCTCGGTAATGTCTCACCGAATGTTTTCATAATCTGTAGAGGCCCTGGCAAGATCCATTCGGGAATCTTTCCCCAACTGACAATTAGCTCCCAGAGCACCAAGAGCAGAAATATAAAGAATATGGGCACCCCTATATCAGCGATATTTCTGGATTTTTTCATCGATAGTCACTCCACCAGCCTTGTAGTCGATCTTTACTACAGAGACAACCCGTGCAGCCTCATTAGCGATACATATTTCCTGGGCCTTTTCTACAATCTCTAGCAGTTCGTGAAGTTCTCCCTCCATGGTGGTTTCCATCGGACCGACAACATACTTCACACCAGATTCCTCAATCAGAGCGATTACTTTGTCAACTATCTGGTAGAGACACTCCTCTGGAACACTTGGTAGTATCTGTAAACTGACATTACAAAGCATTACTGTTCTCCTTTCCACAAAAAATACACATAACTGGACAAACAAAACATCCCTCTGTCACAGGTCTGCTTTCTTTTCACACCTCGCATCAAATTGAAGGGGCAGTGTAAGCAAATCTATGTGAGGTAGTATTGTTGGGGGACAATGTCCCCTAATGAAAGCAGGCACTCCACCGTTATGGAGTGCCTGTAAGTCATCATATAGACCACTCCCTCCGCCGGCATTAACCAGATCAGGTTCAAAGGGTTGACATAATGTCTCTCAGCCTATACGGCACCCCTGTTTGAAGTTAATTATACCACTTTTATTATTTTATTTCTGCACCACCGCAGACATTGAGAGCCTGTGCTGTGATGTTCTTAGCAGCTTCTGAGCACAGGAACAGCACTGCATTGGCAATGTCCTCTGCTGTTTGCTCTCGTTTCATGGGAACTAATTTATCAATATTTGCTAAAAATACTTCTCTGGGGCTCATGTTGGGAAATTGCTCAGGGTAAGTTTTTCCCATCATATAACCTAATCCTTTCCATATAGGGGTGTAAATCAGCCCAGGGCAAACACAGTTAACATTGATATTATAAGGAGCTAGTTCCCGTGCCAGGTTCTGAGTTAGGTTGATAACTGCAGCTTTTGATGCGGAGTAATGAGGAATTGTAGGATCCCCCGTTTTGCCCGCGATGGAAGCCAGATTGACAATTTTGCCGTGTCCCTGCTTGATGAACATATCATAGACGGCTTTACAGCAATAAAATGTTCCTCTTACATTTACCTTATAGGAGGTATCCCAGTCGATTGCCTCAGTTCTAGTAAAGGGGTTGCCCAAGTGTGGTCCACCTGTTCCAGCATTATTGACCAGGATATCCAAATCGCCAAAGGAGCTGAGTGTCTTATCGATCATGTTCTTTATGGAATCCTCACAGGTAACATCAGTTTCTACAAAGATTGAGTCTGTTCCCATTTCTTTGATTTTACTGCTTACCTTGCTGCCTTCTTCTGCCTTTTTGTCAGCGACAACTACTTTGGCACCTGCATTTCCAAAGCCCAGTGCTGTTGCCTCACCCAATCCGCTTGCTGCACCGGTTACAATTACGACTTTACCTTCAAAATCATCACGGAAATCAGCCATTTAATAAACCCTCCTTAAAGGAAAAATACAAATAGTTGACATTACCTTTGCCTGGCAGCAACCACTGGTCTTATTGATAAAACCAGAGAATATCATGTAATTTTAGAAGGTAACCAGCTAATCTTTATGATGTTGCTTCCTTGTTTCGGGTCATTAATTTAATAATTGCCAAGATACCGCCGGTAAAGAAAATACCGCCCAATATCAGTACTGCAAGCCATTCCAATGTTGCCTGTTGAGGAAAAATAAGAGCAACTGTAAAATAAGCAAATGCGTAGTTATTAAAGAACATATGTGCCACATCGCCCAGTGCAATAATCAGGAAAACAATAACAAACACTACCAGAAGCAGTGCTGGTTCCATTCCAAGTACAGGGGCCAACACACTAGCTGATGATGGCATGACTGCGGCAAGTAATATCCCGACTGCAGCACCAACAAAAATGTTCTTAAGATTTTCTGTTTTGGTTCCAGATTCAAAAAAGAACAACAGTGTTAGGAATGCTGGCCAACCCTGGGAAATACCAAATTGCGACAATATGATCAGTGTTAGTACCAACCACACACCGACAATGATTCCAGCAATAACTGTCTCTTTTTTCATGTCATCCTCCCCTAGCTTTTAGTGTTATGGTTCAATAATTATCTTTATGTCAGAGGTGTCTCCACTTGTAAGCTGTTCAAATGCTCCTTGAACGCCATCTAAGCCAACAGTTGCGCTGATAAAACGTTCTGTGTCGATAACCTTTTTAGCCATCATTTCAAGGCTCTGATCAAATTCCTTAGGCGAGTAACCGATTGTACCTTTTATTTCTATTTCATGCAGGACAGTTAACAGTGTGGTGATAGGTACAAGAGAGTAGTTAACACCTACCAGGATCATTTTGCCTTCAAACTTGAGTGCCTGGATTGCGGTATTCACAGCGGGAGCAACAGCGGCACACTCTAGTGCTTGGTCAAAACCGCCTTTTGATGCTGCTTGCAGTTTTTTAACAAGATCTTCATCTTTAGCATCGAATACTTTGTCAACATCGCCCATCTCCATGGCCTTTTCAGCTCGTTTGGGGTTTGCTTCGCTGAGAGCAATATATGAAGCTCCGGCAATGCGTGCCCAGGCGGCACAAAGCTGCCCGATAATACCCCCACCGGTGATCAGCACTTTGTCTCCGGGTTTTATTCCAGCGAGATGAACAGCGCGTAGAGCAACAGCAGTAGGCTCGATCATAGTTGCTTCTGCATCACTTACACTGTCTGGTAAGGATCTTACCATGTCAGGTCGGGCTGCATAGAATTCGGCGTATGCTCCTGGGGCAGTTATACCGGGTGATGCAGCTAGTCCGTTGACACAGGTATTTACCTTGCCCTGTTTACAGTTGACACATTTACCACATGGGTTCAGGGGGAGAACGGTTATCCGGTCACCTACTTTGACGGTATCTTTCAATGCGCCTGGGTCAACTACCTTACCGCAGAATTCATGTCCCATAATCAATCCTATGCGGTCTCCGTTTTCCCACATATGCAGGTCAGATCCGCAGATGCCTACTTTGGCTACTTCCAAAATAACTTTGTTGCCATCTGGTTTTGGTGTGTTTGTTTCTGAAACCTTCAATTGTTTTTTACCCGCAACAGTAACAGCTTTCATTGAGCATTCCTCCTTATATTTATACTATTGCAGCTAACTGCCGCAACTCATATCATACAGATGCAATACTTATACCAATCGCGGGAAATATGGAGATGCAAACTCTGAAATCATCTACGGTAAGAGTTTTCTTCTTAATAATGGATTTATTTTAGGGTAACTTTTCTGTAAATAAAAACTGTTATAATGCGGGACAGTGTGCCGTTATTGAACATATAAATATGTGACACTGTTCTCTATTTTTTTAGCTATATGCAGATAATAACCAGATTAACTGAGATTTTAGAATTGGCATTGTTTTTGCTTATATTAGTTATAGCTGGTGAGGGTGATGGGGAAAGGAGGGGTATAAAATCGAAAAAATTGAAGCTTACTCTGTTTTAGGACAGTTGGTAGAGGCGGTAAATATGTTGTCAAACCACCCGAAGGCTTATTTGTTGCTACCAGAAATCAGGAGCAATCTTGTGATGGCAAAAAGCAATGCCAAAAGCACACAGGATGTTGCAGGCATACCAGGAAGACTGACTGAAGTTTTTCAAAAAATAACAGCACCTGCTTATCCTGCATGGGGGGCTTCACGGTTTACAGCAAGTATCCTTCTTAAAGTGATGGAGCACGATCCATCCCGCAGAGCAGTTATGGAAATCAAGTACTCGAAAGAATTAGTTGAACTGATAAGGAATGAAGGTATTAATATCGCACATTTAGTTGTAGAAGATAAGACACTTGATAATATGTTGAAACAGTATGGAAAGAATCAATTACCTGTTGCTTTTTTTACAGAAGGCGGTTTTGCTAGAGAAGGCGCAATCATTCTAACAGGTCAAAACGCTGTAGATGTGGTTGGGTTAGCATTAAGGATAGCTGAACTGACATAATCAAAACAATCAAGGAGGTGATTCCTTATGAAGGGATGCACAGGCAGGCTATTAAGAGTGAATTTATCTTCCGGTGCAATTACTAAGGAAAAGATACCAGATGAGTATTTGAGGGAGTATCTAGGAGGTACTGGTTTGGCAGCAAGGTATCTCTATGATGAAATACCTGTTAATGGGGATGTATTTGATGAAAACAACAAACTGTTTTTCTCGGTTGGCCCCTTAAACGGGAAACAGTTTCCTACATCAGGCAGATGTAATCTATCATGCCGTTCCCCTTTGACAGGAATTTGGCTGGACTCAAGTTGGTCAGGAAAGTTTGGGTATAACCTGAAGCGGGCTGGGTATGATGCCATCATTATTGAAGGTAAGTCTCCTAAACCTGTCTATCTTTATATTAATGATGAACAAGTGGAGTTGAGAGATGCCTCCTTTATATGGGGGAAAATGGTTTCAGAATCGGTCAGGGATCTGTATGAACAGTGTGGTGATAAAAAGGCAAGCTGCTGTACCATCGGCCCCGCAGGTGAAAAGATGGTGAAGACCGGCTGTATTATCGGAGATACCACCAAAGCTGCCGGCCGCGGAGGCAGTGGGGCATTGATGGGTTCTAAAAAATTGAAGGCCATCTATGTTTACGGCAGTCAAAGTGTAGATGTTCCCGACGAAGGGGTCTGGAAAAAAACTGTTAAGGAAATAACAGCAAAGATAAATGAGAACCAGACCTCGCAAGCGTTAAAAGCTTATGGTACCGGCGTAGCTATGGCTACAGCACCTCAAACTGGGGATGCCCCGATCAAAAATTGGACCCTGGGAAAATGGGATGGTTTTGAAAAAGTTAACGGGATTGCAATGGCCAAGACCATTTTAAAAAAGCACTCTCCACAGTGCCATGCTTGTCCTATACACTGTGCCCGTTATGTAGAAATTGATGAAGGCGATTATCAGATGAAGGGTGAGGGACCTGAATACGAAGCAATGGGCGTTTTTGGTTCTATGTGTCTCAACGATAATTTGGAATCGATAGCTTATGCAAATTTTCTGTGCAATGAGTATGGCATGGATGTTATTTCAACAGGTTCATCAATATCGTTTGCTATGGAAGCATTTGAAAAAGGAATACTAACATTACAAGATACTGATGGAATAGAACTTGCCTGGGGTAATGTGGAAGCTATTCTGGCAATGATTCGAAAGATCGGTGATAGGGTTGGTATTGGGGAATTGTTAGGTCAGGGTGTACGAAAAGCTGCAGATGTGCTGGGAAAAGGAAGCGAAGAGTTCGCTATGCATGTCAAAGGACTTGAAATACCCATGCATGACCCCCGGGCTTTCTTTGGCTTTGGTCCAACTTACGCTACCTCTCCACGCGGTGCATGCCATTTACATGGCTATATTGGAGGTTTTGATGGCGCTGGTGTTATGCCTGAAGCAGGGCTCAATGAACCCCAGGAACCCCATGCCTTAAAGGGCAAAGGTTTTCTGGCCAAAATCGTCCAGGATTACTGTAGTGTAATGCAGTCATCCATTATCTGCTTTTTCACACTTTATTCAGTTACTCCAACAGATTTGGCCAAAGCATTGACAGCTGCTACAGGTGTGTCTTATGACGCTCAGGAAATATTCAAGATCGGAGAAAGGGTCTTTAATTTACAAAGAGCATTTAATAACCGCTTTGGCCTCACCAGTGCCGATGATGTTTTGCCTGGGAGGATACTGACATCTACAATCGGCGGTCCTAATGAAGGGATTGTTCCCAATTTTGAAGAGCAGATGAAGGAATATTATGAATTGCGGAAATGGGAAGATAATGGTAACCCTTCCAAGGAAAAGCTTCATGAGTTAGGCTTAGACTTTGTTATTAGTGATCTATATGGCTAAAATCAAGGTTCGCCTTTATGGTCTGATTCCAGCCAAGTTTGTGGTAAAAGACATTGACATCTATAAACCTTTTAACCTGAAGAAATTGGAGAAGGAGATAATAAGCAAATATGGAGATGTCATTCATAAAGACTACATTAGTGACCGAGGTCTTTTGAACCATCAATTGGTTAGGATCGGTGACTCATCAGGGAGACGTCTTGATTACGAAGATGATATAAGTGGAATTGAAGAGATCTGGTTTATAGTGTCTATCTCAGGGGGTTAAGCGCTCTAAATAAATAAGGCGCTGAATCATAAAAACCAAATTATAAGGAGGTATATTTTTCTATGGCTAAAGTTGATGGAGGAAGATTGTTTGCCAAGGCGCTGAAAAGAGAAGGCGTGGAACAGATATTTTGCTTATGCGGTGGGCATATCATGTCACTATTCTACGGCTGCCGGGCAGAAGGCATTAAAGTAATTGACTTTCGACATGAGTGTGCAGCGGCTTATGCAGCTGACGCTTATGCAAGAGTAACAGGAAAACCTGGTGTTGTTGTTACCACTGCAGGCCCTGGTATTACCGATACTATCACAGCGATGGCTGAAGCTCGATTACAGGGAGTTCCTGTGATTCATATTGGTGGCGCTTCACCTGTTGTCGAAAATGATACAGGACCATTGCAGGATATGAATACATTAGAAATTCTGAGCACCTGCACCAAATGGGCTCGCAAGATTTATAATGTGGATAGAATACCTGAATATGTTGCGATGGCTTTCAGGCATGCGATGGATGCCACTCCTGGCCCAGTCTATTTAGAGTGTGCTATGGACCTTATGGTTCTCGGCTATGCTGAGGAAGAAAAAGTTTATTTCCCTGAAAAATACCGTACCGAAGCACTTCCTTTTGGAGACCCCGCTCTTATTGATAAAGCGGCTGACATGCTTGTTGCTGCTGAAAGACCAGCTATGGTTATCGGAGATACTGCCAGGTTTAGTGCCCAGTATGGAGAGTCTATTGCTGAATTAGTGAATTATTTGAAAATTCCAGTAATGACACAGACGTTGCCTCGTGGTCTATTCGCTGATGAGGAGACAAACCCATTGTTCAAATTGGGTAATGGCGCTTTACCTGTAGCGGATGTTATCTTTACACTTAGTGTCAACAATGACTACCGGGTAGGTAAAGCTAATCCGCCGATGTTCAATAAAGATGCCAAGGTAATTCAGGTTCATCCAGATGTCACAAAGATCGGCTACAACAGAGCTGCTGAAATCGGTATTGTTGGTGGAGCAGGCCCTGTAGCCAAGCAGATTTTGGATGCTGTTAAATCAAAGACAGCTGCAAAAGAAGATCTTACATGGATCAATCAGGCCCAGGAAAGGGCAAAGGCTGGTGCCAAGCCGTGGGTGGAAGGATTTACCGCGGAGGGCACTCCGATGCATCCAGGACGTTGTGCTTATGAAGTAACCAAGTTCCTAAACACCGAAGGAAAGGACTGGACAGTGGTATGTGATGGTGGGGATGCTGCACAGTGGATTAAAGCAGCTGCAACTGCGCGCCGTACCGGACAGATTGTCAACTTTGGGCCTCTAGGAACTATCGGTACCGGTGCTGGGTTTACCACGGGAGCATGGGCAGCTAATGGAAAGCCTGTACTTTACTACACCGGAGATGGAAGTATGGGATTCTATTCTATGGAATTTGATACATTTGTAAAACAGGGAATTCCGGTTGTTTGTGTCATATCTAATGACTCTTCCTGGGGCATGATCAAGCTTTCAGAAACATTTATTCATCCGGAAGAGGTCGCAAAGGGACATGTTGCTAATGAATTAGCTCATATGCGCCGCTATGACAAATTACCTGAAATGTGGGGCGGTTATGGTGAGTTAGTGACCAAACCGGAGGACATTGTTCCTGCAATCAAGCGTGGCTTTGAATCTGGTAAACCGGCGATTATCAATGTTGAAGTTGACAAAGAGAATATGAGCCCGGTTACAAAAGGGTTCGGAGCACCTTTCTTGAAGAAATAGTAAGAGAGTGGTGCAGTGCTGGCGGTATTGTTCTTTGATACCGCCAGCAATTATGTTATAAATGTGAATTATGGTACATATTTGTATTGACTAACTATAAAGAAGTTTATACAATGAAAATTAGAGAAGTAGGATGATTTTGATAGCTGCTTAATACGATTCGTGATATGTGGGGTGAGTATCTGTGCATGTGGCCACTCGTCGAGATAGCAGCGAATATGTCGTTAAAGGCGGTATTGATAAGATTTGGCGCAATTATGTTAAAACTGGAATTCTATTTGATCAAGGTGTACAGCCCCATGGTGTAAGATCACTTATAGTTAATTCCTGGAAAAGATGTCAAAGTGTTGACCCTGTTAATTATGAGAGGTTTGTTTTACCTGAAAAGTCTTTAGAAACGAGGTTAGCTATTAACCAAAAGCTGATATCCATTGCAGTTCCTATTATGCAGGATATCTGTTCAATAGGTGGGAAGACTTGTATATTACTGTGTGACTCTGAAGGATATGTTTTGGATTCAATAAGCAATTGTAGTTACACTATACCACCAGGTATTAATTGCAGTGAAGAATATCTTGGTACTAATGCTATAGGGACTGCATTGGTAGAAGGCGGCCCTGTTGAGATCGGTGGATTTGAACACTATAAATCCCTGATGCATTCTTTTAACTGTGCTGCAGTACCTATACGTAACCCTCAAGGTGAAATCATTGGCTTAATCGATATCACAAATCCTTATAGTAAATTACCCTCCGGTGTGATAAAAATACTTAAGCTTGGTGTACAAGTTATTGAGCATCAACTGCGATGGGAGAAAGAGCATGATAAAAGAATTGAAGCTCAAGCAGTTTTTGGGGTGCTGAAAGAATCTGTGGAAAACTGTATGCTCATTATCGACTCCTGGGGGAAAATAACTGATGCCAATCAAAAATTTTTCAATCTAGTAGGAAAGAAAAAGGATGCCTTGATCGGCGTTGATTTTCAAGAATTTCTAAAGGAAGATAATTCTTATCTACAACTAAAACGCGACATATTTGCCCCGAAAAAAGAATTTTATTTACAGGTTAATTCAATCAGCTTGCCATGCAAAGTAGTGCGTCAAGAAGTAATCGAAACATCCAGCGAACCAAATAAAACCATCCTTATATTTAATACAGCTAAATATACAGCTCATACTGTTTCAAATGATACATCCCAACATAAACGTTTTACAGAAGAAATAATTGGAGAAGCAAAAAAATGGCGCAAATTAATAGAGAGGGTTAAAAAAACAGCGGTAGTGTCTTCTAATGTGTTAATTGAAGGGGAAAGTGGGACTGGTAAAGAGTTGATCGCTAAGGCTATTCACCTTGAAAGCGGACGTACCGGTTCTTTTGTTCCCATCAACTGTGGTGCTATTCCGAAGGAGTTAATAGAGAGCGAATTATTCGGGTATGAAGATGGCGCCTTTACTGGAGCTAAGAAAGGCGGTAAAGCCGGCAAGTTTGAAATGGCCAATGAAGGCACTCTTTTTCTCGATGAGATAGGGGAAATGCCTCAGGAGATGCAGGTCCGGCTTTTGAGGATCCTTCAGGACAGAAGGGTTACTCCGGTTGGAGGAACAAAATCTAAACCGGTTAACGTGCGCGTTTTGGCTGCCACAAACCGTAATCTGTGGCAGGAAGTACTCAAGGGAGAGTTTAGGGAAGATTTATTTTACAGGTTAAATGTAATTCGTATATCGGTACCACCTCTAAGGGAGAGAAGGGATGATATACCGCTGCTTGCCATGCATTTTGTGAAAAAATATTGTTACCAGTTTCAAAAGCCTGTGATGAAGATAGATGACGAGGCTATGAATGTTCTTTACAATTATCCATGGCCGGGAAATGTAAGAGAGTTGAGTAACATTATAGAAAACGCTGTAGTATTTACAGAAGGTAATGTAATAGCAGCGGATTTATTACCTATACATATCATAGAGCCTATGCATATCAAAGAATATGGACCTTCACATTCTTCTACAGATCAAGGGCTCAAGGACTACGAAAGAGACATTATTATAAAAACCCTGGATTTAAACAAAGGCAATGTTTCGAAAACAGCTCGGGATTTGGGAATAGCACGCAATACACTTTACAGGAAGATGAAAAAGTTTGGCCTGTAATTCTATAATTCTGAGATTAATAGGTTAGAATGAGATTTAATCCAATTATATGAAGAGCTGGGGCAAGGACAATCGAGATTCTTATCTAAATAGCATTGTTTACACAAACTATGATTAAGGAGCAATTCTAGGAAACAGGGGTCATTAAATTCATATCAAAATTGTTAGAAGATGAGAGAGCAGGAAAGAGGCTCTCTCTTTATTGTTGTTTATACATTCATATTTCAAACAACCAGTATTAAACAGGACATCAAGGGACAGGAATGTCTATGGGAAACGGTTCTTTTATGAAAAGATGCTACGTACAACTCAAATATAATTGGCTAATTCAGAAAGCCAGAGATTGGTCATTCCGGTGAATACCTATCAGAAAAATGAGGAACAATATCTTTAAAAAGAGCAGCGGTGTGATGT
>DIQC01000005.1 GCA_002426495.1 Thermacetogenium sp. UBA5472 | reverse complement strand
TTTCCTACATTACCTTTTATTACGCAATTAGCAAGATCCTCTAACGTTGCCATAGTCCTAGCACTCCTTTCTGTTATTAAAGAGATTTTTCAGCTTTTTCTATGATTGCCTTTAGTTCTGTCAGCACATCTTCTGGAAGTTTCTCACCCTGATGGGTCTGAAGAATACTTTGTATTTTTTCCTTAGCCCGCTGGCCCAAAGACTTACAACCGGCTTCTGTCCAGTCTTTAATGCGATCCCTGTTCATTAAAGTCGGCCACCAAAATTCGGTACGGAAATATTTCAGAGTATGCTCTTCACCTAGATAGTTACCGGCAGGCTGCACAGCATCAATAACGCCACGTGCTGTCCTTTCTTCATTGACCTCTATGCCCTTGATGATCTTTCTTGTCATACCAACAATCTCGTCACCGATAGCCAGCATATCTAACGAGCCGGTCAGACCGTATTCCAACTGTCCACAGCCATAAATTAAATTGGTGCCGCTCAACCCCTGATGCAGCATAGAAAATGCCTCTTCTAAACCCATTTGGGCATCACTGATCTTACTTTCACTGGCACCGGCAAAACCGAAGCTAGGAACCCGTAGGTGACGAAGAACATTATCCATACCTGTGCCCACTAAACTCACTTCCGGAGCACCCCAGGGAAGCATACCATTCTCTTGATCATTGATGGTAAATACACCTCCGGCAAAAACCGGTGTTCCTTGATGAATCAACTGGCTGAGCAAAATCCCCACCAACACATCAGCTAAAGCGACAACAATAGCCCCTGCGGGGGAAGCCGGAGCAGTGTCACCTAAAATCAGCTTGGAGTTGTAAATAAAGGGTACCCTGTTTTTTGCCGCAAAGATAACTTTGGCCAGTGTCTCATCAGAATGGACCAGGGTCCCTTCTGTATCTATGAGGAAAACAAAAAACGGATTCTTCTGTAATTCTCTTAAGCCTCCGGCAACAGCAGCGCCCATATCAAGAATAGCCTGCCCTTGTTTGACATCTTGCATAGGCTGAATGATTGGCTTTGTTGTGTTGGTCAGCAATGCTTCAAATACATGAAGATCTGCAGTAGCGGAATTAACATCTGTGGGATATCCATTACTGAGAACGAAGTCGATATTGTTCAAAGCATCACATACAATACCGGTGTTGGCCACATCAGATTTTACTGGCGCTCTACGTTCACCTGTCTGAGAGTCAAGTATAAAAGAATTGCCCTGGCCTGGTCCATAATAAGCGTTTGTGGTTTCCACCCTCAATGCCCGTTTCCCATTACGGTCACATAAGGTCACCCTGGAAGGAGCGGTTCTTACAGCCCACTCAGTCAATGAAGATGGAATGCGGACTCTTGTGCCATCCACCCAGCATCCGGCTTCCAAAAATATATCCCGAGCCTCTTTGTTGAGAATATCCGCCCCTGTCCGCTCCAGTACCTCTAGAGCAGTCATCAAGATCTCTTCACACTGATCATCACTGAGCATTTCCCAGCTGATGGTCTGGTTTACTTCGAAATCTGAGCGGGTGAAATTACTTCTTGTAGTACACATTGGATTCACAATACTTCTCTCCTTTCTACCCTGAAAAGATTAGCCTTAAAGCTTAAAGGGAATTACAGCTATCAACTAATAAAAAAACTAAAGATAATCCATCTGCACCCACTACCCCTTTTTATTGTTGCTTAAGACACAAAAATGGCAAATTGGCAACTGAGAATACCT
This sequence comes from Thermacetogenium sp. UBA5472, assembly GCA_002426495.1. Classification (GTDB taxonomy): domain Bacteria; phylum Bacillota; class DSM-12270; order Thermacetogeniales; family Thermacetogeniaceae; genus Syntrophaceticus. The sequence continues at coordinate 1,491 of DIQC01000005.1, read as the reverse complement.
ATTCGAGCAACCATATTGCTTTTGCAGTTCGATTCCACCTCCTGATATAATGAATGAGGCTTGCCAATTCATCTAAAAAAGAGGTTCGCAGATAGCAGGTAATGCAATAACATGAATCACAGACGAAAAGTTAATTGTCTTGCCATTATATTAAGCAAATATTGTGCCAGCGCACCAACTCCTTAAAATAGATGCAAAGAGCTTGTTGATCCGCCCTGATCAATCCCCCTGATCCCCCTGATTTTTAGTATGTGCAAAACGGCATGGCAGTATCATGCAAATACCTTTGGCAGGGTACTGTTTGCACACAGATAATGGAAAAAGGGTGCCATGGTTCTCACTGGAGTCATGGCACCCTTTTTGCATTTAATTATCTATAACACATTTTTTGCATAGGAGACACTCCAAATGCCTAATAAATTGCCAAATAAATTGATTGGATACTTATTTATAGCCATTGCAGCCTTTCTCTGGGGTTCATTCAGTGTCGTGGCCAAAGTGTTCTTTAATGAGGCCTATTTTGATCCTTTACAGATCACACAGCTAAGAGCGTTCAGCTCAGGTTTGGCGCTTTTTTTAATTATATTGGTAGTGAATAGAAAAGCCTTAAAGATCGATATCAAAACCTTTGGTACATATTTATTATTAGGCTTTACAATACTCCATGTGCAGTTAGCCCTCTATGTGGCCATCAGTCTGACAGATGTTTCCATAGCCAGTTTCCTTCAATATTTGGCTCCGGCGATGATTTTTGCTTATTCTGTTGTCTTCCACCGTGAACCTGTCAAATTTAAGGAGATATTTATATTGTCTTTAGCGATAGCCGGCATGCTCTTTCTTATCGCCTCCAGCATCCAGAATAACCTGAGCATGTTGGGAGTCATTGGAGGCCTGTGGACCGCTGTTGCACTGTCCATCTATACTCTCTACAGCAAAAGGGTGGTGGAAAATCACAATCCCTTGGTAGCCTTGGCCTATGGATTGCTATCTATCTCCCTGCTATCATTTCTGTTCTATCCACCCTCTCCGGAGATCTTCGACGGCTTCCCGTACAATATTCCCCTCTTTCTTTTTTATATCTGTTTTTTCACCATGATCATACCCTATGGCTTATGGCTGCTGGGTCTGCGTTATGTTAAACCACACCAAGCAAGCATTACTTCCACACTGGAACCTGTATCAGCTCTACTATTATCAGGCCTGTTCATGCTGGAAAGTATCACAGCAACAAAATCGATCGGGTGTCTGCTGATTATCAGCTCTGTTTGTCTGCTGGCTTATCAAAACCTGAACAATGATCAACCCCAAAAGGATGAACTACAATGACAGCTCTTCCCTGTCGATACTGTATTTTTTCATTCTGTATTGTAGGCTTTGCCTGCTGATGCCAAGAATTCTAGCGGTTTTGGACACGTTTCCTTTCGTTTTTCCTAAGATATCGATGATTAAATCCTTTTCTGTGCTGTCCAGCTTGTGTTTTAAGACAGGATT
>DIQC01000065.1:116739-119502 GCA_002426495.1 Thermacetogenium sp. UBA5472 | reverse complement strand
GAACGGGTTTCCTGCTCCGCACTTCCCCCTGATTCATAAAGATCAGTCTGTCTGTCCACTTCACTCTCCAGAGCACGCTGCACTGCACGAAAAGAATTGAGATTCTTAATCTCCACTTTGGTATTTAAAATGCTGCTGCCCACCGGGCGCAGGGAGATGTTGGCATCACAGCGCAGAGAGCCCTCCTCCATCTTGCAGTCGGAAACACCCAAATACTGGAGAATGGCCTTTAGCTTTTCCAGATACAGCCTAGCTTCCTCAGGTGTTCTGATATCTGGTTCGCTGACAATCTCCAGCAGAGGCACAGTACCGCGGTTTAGATCAACCAGAGAGTAGTTTGCCTTCCCCTCACCATGCAGCAATTTGCCCGCATCTTCCTCCATGTGGACTCTGTTGATACCGACCCGCCGGACACTGCCATCTGTTTCTACCTCTAAATACCCATTGAGGCACAGAGGAAATTCTTGCTGAGAGAGCTGAAAGGCTTTGGGAAGATCCGGGTAAAAGTAGTTTTTTCTGTCAAACCTGCAAAAGTGCGCGATCTCACAATTCAACGCTAACCCGGTCTTGATTCCGTAATCTAACATCGCTTTGTTCAATACCGGTAATGTCCCGGGCATAGCCAGGCAGATGGGACAGACATTTGAGTTTGGCTCACTGCCGAATTCATTGGAACAAGGACAAAAGGCCTTGGTCTTGGTGCGTAGTTCCACATGCACCTCCAGCCCGATGACAGTTTCGTACTTAGCCATTGATTTCACTTCCCTTGACAGTTTTCGCCGCTGATTGTCCTTGGAATCGAGGCCGCTCTTGATGATAGGGTGTATTCTGTTCAAAGGCATAGGCAACCTGGAAAAGTGCGCCTTCGGCAAAGGCAGGGCCAATAATCTGCATCCCTACCGGCAGGTCCTCGACAAAACCACAGGGCAAAGAGATGGCAGGCAGGCCAGCCATATTAACCGGCAGTGTATATTTATCAAAATTATAAATAGTAAGCGAATCATCTACTTCTTCCCCCAACCGGAAGGGTAAGTTCGGTGTTGTCGGGGTTATCAGCACATCGAATTGCTCGAATAGACGCTGGAAGTCCTCTCTGATCAGTGTTCTCACTTTAGTTGCTTTGAGATAATATTTTTCATAACAACCGGAACTGAGGACATAAGTCCCCATCAGGATGCGCCTCTTCACCTCTGGGCCGAACCCCTCGCCACGGGTTTTCATATACATCTCTTCCAGGCTAAAATCTTTCCCTTTTTCCGGTACAGCCCGGTAACCATAGCGGACACCGTCGAAGCGTGCCAGGTTGGAGCTAGCCTCTGCACTAGAAATGATGTGATAAATTGGTACAGATGATACTGCTGTAGGAAGGGAACACTCCTCTACAACTGCACCCAACTCCTCTAATATGTTAACCGCATTTTTGAACACCTGGCCGATCCCGGCATCCAATCCTTCATCGATCATTTCTCTGATAATTCCGACCCTCTTCCCTTTGATATCCCCTGTCAAAAAAGTGGTATAGTCAGGAATCTCCATAGGAACAGAGACAGAATCCAGAGGATCATGTCCGGAGATGGCATTCAAAACCAAAGCACAGTCTCGGACATCTTTGGTCAAGGGGCCGACTGTGTCCAGTGATGAGGCAAAGGGTACCACACCATTGCGTGACAGCAGGCCATTGGTAGGCTTCATCCCCACGATACCACAAAATGCCGCTGGCTGTCTGATGGATCCCCCGGTATCTGAACCGAGGGCATAGACAGCCTCACCTGCCGCCACAGCAGCAGCAGAACCGCCGCTGGAACCTCCGGGTACTCGGGCAAGATCCCAGGGGTTATGAGTAGGGAAGAAATATGAAGATTCTGTCGTTGACCCCATGGCAAATTCGTCCATATTCAGTTTCCCCATGAGCACAGCACCAGCTTCTGTCAGCCTATCTGCAACTGTAGCACTGTAAGGGGGGATAAATTTTTCCAACATGCGAGATGAGCAAGTAGTGCGCACCCCTTTAGTGCAGATGTTGTCCTTGAGCCCCATTGGAATTCCAGCTAGAGGAGAGACGGCATCCATCTTACTCCAGTTCTCATCGATCTCTCTGGCCGCTTCCAGGGCATCTTCCTCATTCAGAGTTACATAGGACCGCACATCTTCATCAACCTGGTGAACCCGCTTGATGATTGCACCGGCAATATCTATGGCAGTTATCTCTCTTTTTTTCAGCAAGTCAGCCAGTTCATGAGCTGAAAGATCAAACAGTTCCATTGATCCAAACTCCTTTTTTGTCTAATTTTGGGGTAGACACAGGGGCATTACGGATTACGGCATGTTTCCGATAAGAGTCCTATAGGATCCGAGGCACCTTAAAGAATCCCCTCTCATGCCCCGGTGCGTTTTGGAAGACATAATCGGGCGCCAAGGGTGGTTGGCTATCTTCATCAAGCCTCCACACGTTTTTGAGGGGTAACAAATAGAAAGTAGGCTCCACATTCTCTGTATCAATGCTATCGATGCTGCCCACATATTGAAGCAGATCATTCAGCTGACTGTGCAGTTCATTACTTTCAGCTTCATCTAGTTCAATTTGTGCCAACATGGCCACCTGTTTTAAATCTTCTCTGGTCAATACCATCTGACCGCACCTCCGTCTTCCTGTTTACCTATTTTGTTGAATTTACACTATTCACTAAATTATAGCAGAAACACTGAAACCCTTGCAACATATAACACAAACAACAGCAGCCTGTGATTCCACCGCCCGGTCTT
>DIQC01000065.1:109811-116564 GCA_002426495.1 Thermacetogenium sp. UBA5472 | reverse complement strand
TCAAGAAGACAGGGGCATAACCAAGGAAACGGCCACCGCCTGGTTTTGCCTTTGCCCTATAGCATCTGCTGTAGTTCCTCTTCACTGATAATAGAAATACCCAACTGCTTTGCTTTATCATATTTCTGGCCAGGATCAGAACCTGCCAGAACATAATCTGTTTTTTTACTCACACTTGATAAAGTCTTGCCCCCATGTTTTTTTATCAGATCCTCAGCCTCTTTGCGGGTGAGATGAGGAAGGGTTCCGGTAAGAACAAAAAACTTGCCTGCAAAAACAAGTGCATCATTTTTCATGATTGTTTCCTGTTCCATCTTCACCCCGGCTGCTTTCAGTTTAGCTAAAACCTGGCCAGTCTGCTCCTGTTGAAAAAAGGCAGCAACACTTTCAGCGATCTTGGGGCCGATCTCAGGAATGGATGTCAACTCCTCCTCATCAGCCTGAGCAAGTGCTGTCAGGGAACCAAACCTTTCAGCCAGGATCTCCGCCGCTCTGATGCCCACATGGCGGATGCCTAAAGCAAACAGAAGTGGCGCCAATCCTCTCTCCTTGCTCCTGTCCAGTGCGCCCAGGATATTATGTGCAGACTTTTCTCCCATCCTCTCCAGTGATATCAAATCATCCTTGCTGAGAAAATAAATGTCTGCTGGATCTTTAATCAATTCTCTATCCACAAGCTGTTCCACCAAAGCAGGGCCCATACCCTCCACATCCATGGCTTCCCTGGAAACAAAGTGAATAACTAGTTCTTTCAGCTGAGCAGGGCAAGCGATCCCTCTACAACGTGCAGCCACCTCTCCCTCCTGGCGCAGCACCTGGCTACCACAAACCGGACAGTGCTCCGGCATCTGAAAAGCTTCCTCTTCACCTGTGCGCCGCTCTTGGAGTACCCGCACCACCTCCGGAATGACATCTCCGGCCCGCTGGATCACCACATAATCCCCGACACGCACATCCTTTTGCCTGATCATATCCTCATTATGCAGTGTCGCTCGGGATACTGTGACTCCGGCAACCTGGACAGGGTCCAGGATGGCTGTGGGGGTAAGCACCCCTGTCCTCCCAACCCGAATAAGAATCTCCTTTACCCTGGTAACCACCTGTTCCGCAGGAAATTTAAAGGCGATCGCCCAGCGGGGACTTTTAGCTGTTCTCCCCAATATATCATGGAGATGCAGGGGGTTAACCTTGACCACCAGGCCATCGATCTCATAGTTCAGAGTATGCCTTTTTTCGATCCACTCCCTGCAGTAAGGGATCACTTCTTCGATATTTTGGCAGTGTTTGCTTTCTCCCTGCACTGAAAAACCCAATTCCTTTAACATGAGTAGAGCATCTTGCTGGGTCTTGATCTCAGCCCCCTCACACTCCAGAACCTGGTAGCAAAATACCCCCAGGGTACGGCTGGCAGTAACCTTGGAATCAAGCTGACGCAGTGACCCCGCAGCTGCATTTCTGGGGTTGGCAAAGGGTGGTTCACCCCCCAGATCACGCTGTTCATTGAGCCGCTCAAATGCTTTTTTGGGCATGAAAGCCTCTCCCCTCACCACAAGCCGCGGCAGTTCCTCGGAGAGCCTCATCGGCAGCATTCGTACAGCCCGCAGATTTTCCGTAATATCCTCCCCTGTCATACCATCACCTCTGGTGGCACCCAGGACAAAATCTCCGTTTTCATAGGTGAGCACAACAGAGAGCCCGTCGATCTTCGGTTCCACAATATAGTCGACCTCAGCGGCAGAGAGTTGCCGCACCCGACGATCGAAATCAAGCAGTTCCCCATCCTCAAAGGCATTAGACAGACTGAACAAAGGGGTGGAATGCCTGATAGTTCTAAATTGCTTCAGGGGAGCGCCCCCGACCCTTTGTGTCGGTGAATCAGGAGTGATCAGTTCCGGTAACTCTCCCTCTAACCGCTCCAATTCCCTGCTTAATGAGTCATATTCCTGATCCGTGATCAGGGGAGCATCCAGAACATAATAATGGTGATCATGCTTTTTTATCGAGTTACGCAGGGCTTCCACCCTTTGGCGTGCTTCGCTCAATGAGACCATCTAAATTCCCTCCGCTATTCCGCTACTCAATTCCATATAAATATTATACCAAATATAACCAATGCGCAATCAGGGGGACGGTTCCTCTGATTGCTTTTTATGCATATTCGGGCAATTAGCATTTTCCACCAAACTGAAAAAGAGATACCGGGAAGACAGATGTCTGACGTCAGAAGTTTCCCCACTATTTCAATGCTGCCAGACGGGATAACTGTGGGATGATCTGTTTTTTGCGTGACATAACCCCCGGGAGGAAGAAATGACCGTCCTTTACCTTTTTACCAAACGCCTCGCCTACAAATCTTTCATCTCCGGCCACAAGAATCTCTGTCCCTTCCTGGGTGATATCAGTCAGCATCATTAAAACCACATCATAGCCTTGCTCCTGGGCGAAATCATTCATTTCACACAGGAGTGATCGCTTGACATCTGCAAGACCATCGATCCCCAGGGCTTCCACCTGACCCACTCCTATCTTTAAATCGCCTAACTGGAATTCCTTGAAATCCTCCTGTAGTATCTCTCGGGCAGGCCGGTCAGCCAGTACAGATCCGGCACGAAACATCGCCCGGCCAAAAGACTCCAATTCGATATCCGCCTTCTCTCCGAACAGATCCGCTATCTGGCGATCTTTGGCGGTACAAGTAGGAGACTTGAAAAGCACAGTATCTGAAAGGATCCCAGCACAGAGCAAGCCGGCTATTTTGAGAGAAGGCTCAATATCCTTCTGTTGATAAATAGAACCGATAATAGTGCAGGTGCTTCCCACCGGTTCGCAGCGAAAATAAAGTGGTTCTCCAGTTTGGACATCCCCTAGGCGGTGATGATCGATAATCTCCAATATCTCTGCCTGCTCAATACCCGGTACAGATTGAGACCTTTCATTATGGTCAACAAGGATCACCGGCTTTCTTTTTAAAGCGAGCAGGTCATAGCGAGCCACCATCCCCAACAAGCGATTATGCTCATCGATAACCGGGTAATTACGGTACCTGGTCTCCAGCATCACTCTTTTTACCTGTGCAACCAAGTCATCATCCTGAAAAGTAACAATTCCCTCTGTTTTCATCAGTGCAGAAATGGGAATATCCAATATTTCCCTGGTACGAGAGCCCTCTGTAACCAACTCCAACCCAAGTTCCATAAGTAGATAGTGCGCCAGGTCACCGGTAGTCAGCAGCCCTTTTAAGCGTCCATCTCCAGCCACCACAGGGAGGGTTTTGATCCCTTTTTCCCGCATCATCTGCCCCGCTTCCTGCAGTGTTGTCTCCGGACTGCAGTTGGAGATTTCACTCCGCAGCATATCGGTCACCCGCGGATAAACATCAGCAACAAACGGTGGTGCCTCAACACCAAAATAGTCCAGCACATACGCGGTTTCCCGGTTAGGCGCTCCTAGACACCCAGGGGTCGCATTTTCCCCCAACTCCTTCTTGAGGGCAGCATAAGCAATGGCAGAGCAAATAGAATCTGTATCCGGATTACGGTGCCCCAGCACCACTATTTCCCTTTCCAAACTTCCACTCCTTTAATTACAGACGCACCAGCAGAGGTGACTCCAATGACTAACGACTAACATTTTAGGCTTTTTTTATAGGGGCGTACTTGGCCAATAAGTGCTTGAACCCCGCTGTTTCAAATGACACATAGATCTCCATGTCTCCACCGGGGCCTGTCTTGGTTTCCATGACAACCCCTTTCCCAAACTTTTTGTGTTCCACCGTTTCTCCCACTTGGAAACTAGTTTGAGATGGAGCCGCTGTTACAGCTGCCGCCTCTTTTTCGCCGGCGGCACTCTCTTTGATGGCATGCCCTGCATTATGCCCAGCCTGGCTGCCTGTAGCTGGGACACCGGAACCGTCCCCCTGTCCACCGCCGGATGGGACAGCAGAACCGTCCCCGTGTCCACCGTGTCCCGCGAACCTATCGGGCACCACCGGACATAGGTATTCCTGCGGAATCTCCTTGAAAAAACGAGAGGGCAGTTTGTATTCACTATTTCCGTAAATAAAGCGACGGATTGCCCAGGAGAGATATAGTTTTTGTTTAGCCCTTGTTATCGCCACATAGCAAAGACGCCGCTCTTCCTCTACTTCATTTTCTTCTAGAGAATGGACATGAGGAAAAAGGCCTTCCTCCAAACCGGTCAGGAAAACCATTGGAAACTCCATCCCCTTGGCACCATGGATGGTCATCAGAACTACGGCATCCTCTCCCGGTTCATAGTTATCGATATCTGTTACCAGTGCTAATCCCTCTAAAAAGTCGACGAGAGTTCCACCAATCCCCTCGCTGTCGTACTGCTGAACTACACCCAGAAACTCATTTAAGTTCTCGATGCGTGTTTCAGCTTCCACTGTCTTTTGCGTCTCTAAAGCAGAGAGATATCCGGTTTCACCCAGTATCCTTTCTACCAAACCTGCCACAGATACAGCATCGTCCAGCTTCCTCCAGCTATTTATCATCTGGAAAAAGCCCTTCAATGCATTTACAGCACGATTCCCTAGATTCGGTATTTCCTCCGGATGCTCCAACACAGCAGCCAAACTTCTCCCTGCACTGGAAGCGAACTCTTCAGCACGGGCGATGGTTGTATCACCGATTCCCCGCCGCGGCTCATTGATCACACGGCGCAAAGACACCTCATCTGCAGGGTTGGCTACCAGCCGCAGATATGCCAGAATATCTTTTATTTCCTTGCGCTCATAAAATCGCACTCCCCCATAAATACGGTAGGGGATCCCGGAGCGTATAAATTCTTCCTCAATTACCCGTGATTGGGCATGGGTTCGATAAAAGACCGCACAATCCCGATAAAGGGCCTCTTCCCTCTCCACCAGGTCACTGATTTCAGCAGCAACAAACCTGGCCTCATCCTTTTCATCCAAAGCCTGATAGCAGGAAACAGGATCTCCCACATCATTTGATGTCCACAGTTCTTTGGGCTTTCTTCCTTTATTATGGGAAATGAGGGCATTAGCCACAGCCAATATGCACTGTGTGGAACGATAGTTCTGCTCCAACTTGATCACATATACATCAGGAAAATCCCTCTCGAAATTGAGAATATTTCTGATATCCGCGCCCCGCCAGCCATAAATGGATTGGTCATCATCCCCCACCACACACAGGTTCCGCTTGTCACCAGCCAATTGGTGCACCAGCACATACTGGACATGGTTGGTATCCTGATACTCATCAACCATGATATATTGAAAACGGCGCTGATAGTGCTCTAGAACCAGTGGCTCTGAACGAAAGAGTTCAACAGTCTGTACTAAAAGGTCATCAAAATCCATGGCATTGTGTTGAAGCAGCTTCTTCTGATAAAGAGAATACAGGTCGGCAATGGTTTCCTCACGCACATTGCGCGCCATTCCATGATAATCCTTAGGTGTAACAAGCTCATTTTTGAAGCTGCTGATCTCTGCCAGCACCCCCCGGGGCCGAAATTTACGGTCATCAACCCTCAGTTCTGCGATACACTGTTTCATAACAGTTATCTGATCAGCGCTATCATATATTAAAAAATTGCGGTCATAAGAAAGGTAGCGTTCCTCTCGTCTGAGAATGCGTACAGCCATCGAGTGAAATGTCCTGACCCAGACATCATTAGCCTGGCCATCCCCCACCAACTGCTGCACCCTTTCTCGCATTTCTGTTGCCGCTCGGTTGGTAAAAGTGACCGCCATGATCTGAAATGGAGATACGCCCAGTTTTAACAGGTGAGCGATGCGATAAGTTAAAACCTTTGTTTTCCCGCTTCCTGCCCCAGCAAATACTATCAGGGGTCCCTCAGTATATTTCACAGCTTCCAACTGCTGCGGATTCAATTCTCTATCCAATTCCCTCTCCAACTCCATTTTCATCACCTACTGCCGTCGTTCTGCTAATTTTTCACGAATCTCCTCAGGGCTGGTACCGCATTCCACCAAGAGTACCAACAAGTGGTAGAGCAGGTCTGCAGTTTCCTCCACAAGCTCACTATGGTTATCTTGCATGGCAGCAACAACCACCTCTACCGCTTCTTCCCCTACCTTTTGTGCGATTCTGCCCCTTCCACTCTGAAAGAGTTTTGCTGTATAGGACCCTTCAGGCAAGCTCCTTTGGCGCTCCCCAATGAGGGCATAAAGATCCGCAACAATGCTTTCAGCCTTTACTTCATCAGCAACGCTGCCTACTACATGGGAAAAACAGGACCTGGTCCCCAAATGGCAGGCCACACCCAGTTGTTCCACTTGGAAAAGCAGCGTATCTCCGTCACAATCAGACCGCACTTCCCTGATGTACTGACAATTGCCGCTGGTTTCTCCTTTCAGCCAAAGAGCTTCCCTGCTCCTGCTGTAAAACCAGGTCCTCCCGCTTTCCAATGATCTTTTTAGGGACTCCCGGTTCATCCAGGCGACCATGAGCACCTCATTGTTTTCTACATCCTGCACAACTGCAGGGACCAAACCTGCAACATCGAATTTAACACTATCTACGAATTCCTCTATTTCCTTGCTTTCTGTAATCACCGGCTTTGCTTTCACAGCCTTACAGGCACCCCTCTCTCTGCCAGGTATTCTTTTGCCTCTCTGATCGTGTATTCCCGATAATGGAAGATGGAAGCAGCCAGCACCGCATCAGCTTTCCCAGTTATAACACCCTGGTAAAGATGCTCAAGATTCCCCGCTCCACCAGAGGCAATAACCGGAATCTG
>DIQC01000065.1:107784-109627 GCA_002426495.1 Thermacetogenium sp. UBA5472 | reverse complement strand
GATCAAAACTCGTCAAGAGGATCTCCCCAGCGCCTCTTTTTTGCATCTCCTGTGCCCAGGCAACAGCCTCGACACCTGTCCCCTTACTCCCTCCGTGAGTGAGGGCCTCCCAACGGCCTGGTGCCATCTGACAGGCATCGATAGCAACCACAAGACAGCCTTTCCCAAACTTCTCAGCGGCAGCGGTGATCAATTCGGGCTTTTCCACTGCGACAGTTCCTAAAGATACTTTATCAGCCCCGGAATGCAAAAGCTCGCTGATATCTTCAATACTCCTGATCCCTCCACCAACTGTAATGGGAATGGAAACCTGTTCTGCAACCTGTTTTACCAAATTGACCATGGTTTTGCGCCTCTCAACAGTTGCGCTGATATCAAGGAAAACCAGTTCATCTGCACCTGCTGCTTCGTACTCTGCAGCCATGGCCACCGGATCACCGGCATCCCTCAAATCCCCGAATTTTACACCTTTGACAACCCGCCCCCCCTTAACATCAAGGCAGGGAATAAGGCGCTTATTACCCATTATAATCCCCCTAATTTGTATGCAAACGCATCAGGCTCTGACGAAATCTCAGCCTTAAATGAAGCCACTTTCAACCGTTTCAACCGTAGTTTTAATATATAGAATGATAACTTGACATACTCCCCACGACTGAAGGCCTGCCCGTCCCTGCCCGTCGGCAAGCAGACGGCAGGCGGCCAGGCGGATTCCATGACGCAGGGACGATCCTTTTGTCACACCCCATCCACCTGCTTCGTAACCGTGGTTTTGATATATTAATGATACCATAAGAGTTTGCGGTATTATTGGATTTATTATAGGAATTTTTTCATTATTCTAATACAACCCGAATCGCCTCTTGAAGAGTGAATTTTCCCTCATAGAGTGCTTTCCCGATGATGACACCATCCACACCCAGTGACTCCAGTGACCGCAACTCTCTCAGATCATCGAGAGATGCCACCCCACCGGAAGCGATCACCCGCATGCCTGTTTCTTCAGCCAGTTCAGCTGTAGACTGTATATTAGGGCCGGTAAGCATCCCATCCTTACTGGTATCTGTGAACACAATCCGTCTGCAACCCAGATCCTGCATCTGGCCAGCCACTGCCAAGAAGTGTTTTGATGATAGATCCTGCCACCCCTTGACTGCCACAAATCCGTCCCGGGCATCGATCCCCACCACAACCCGCTCCCAGCCAAAAGCAGCACAGGCCTGCTGTACCAGTTCCGGATTGCTGACTGCAACCGTCCCCAGAATGACACGCTCCACACCGGCGTTTAAGGCCTCACGGATCTGTTGGAGTGTCCTGATCCCTCCTCCCAGTTGAACAGGAATACTGACACTTTTCACAATCTCTCCGACCACAGGCAGCTGCTGGGATTCTCCGACAAAGGCACCATCCAGATCCACCAGATGCAGCCACTGTGCTCCTTCCTGCTCCCAGCGAATAGCCACAGCCACAGGGTCTTCATCATAAACAGTTTCCTTACTGGCTTGTCCCTGCAGCAGACGCACACACTTCCCTTGCCTGAGATCAATTGCCGGAAAAATCAGCATAATTCCACCCATTTCTTGACCGTATTTCTTTTTCCAACGACTAACGAGCAACCTGAAAAACAGAAACCGAAAGCGGGAAGTCTGATGTCAGAGGTAACCAGCCTGCCAAGGGGACGATCCCCACGGCTGATCTTTCCTTTTGCTCCTGCCATAGAGCCTGTCCCCGTGGCAGATCCCTGTTACCTGTGTCTTGACCAAACTCCTTTTTCCAACCACTAACGACCAACCACTAACGACTATAATTGGCCTTTGGTAGAGGGCACACCACTTTCCCTAAG
>DIQC01000065.1:95622-107574 GCA_002426495.1 Thermacetogenium sp. UBA5472 | reverse complement strand
ATTTTCCCCACTTAGGAGGCGCAGGTGCAGGGTAATTCCGGCATTGTTAACCAAAGCGCGAAAGAACTCTGGCACCAATTCTACAGGCATCTCCCCAACATTTTGACAATTCACATCGACATCATAAGCCATATAGGGCCTTCCGCTGAGATCAACCGCTGCTAGAGCGAGGGCTTCATCCATAGGTATGATAGCTGACCCATACCTGGTAATCCCCTCCTTATCACCGAGAGCCTTCTGCAGGGCCATCCCCAGGCAGATACCGGTATCCTCAACTGTATGATGGGCATCTACATGCAGGTCGCCACTGGCTTCTACAGTGAGATCGAAAAGGGAGTGCCGTGCCAGCAGGTGCAGCATATGGTCGAAAAAACCGATCCCTGTAGTTCCATCAAAGCTCCCCTTCCCATCCAGGTTGAGCTTGATTTGTACACTGGTCTCCCCGGTTGTCCTTTCTATCTGTGCCTCCCGCGCCATTATAATTCCCCCCCTGACATGGGTTAATATACTTTATCTGAGCCGCCATTACCTTATTAGGACAACAAACTATTCTTATTCCAGCAGCTTAAGCCTTTTCCCGATCCCTGGACATGAGTACTTTTCGCAGCTTGAATGCCCAGGACCCAAAAAAATCCCCTGACCAGAATTCCAGCTTAGCTGAAGACATTTAGCCCAGTCTTGAACATATTGTTTTCCAACGACCTGCTACTAACGACCAACGACTAACGACTATTCTTGATAGCCTCAATAAATGAATACAGGCGATCATATTTTACACGGTAGGAAACCCTATTGGCCACCAGCCTGGCAGTTGCTTCTGTTATCTCATCAATGGCCACCAGATTGTTTTCCCGTAGGGTTCTGCCGGTGGAAACCAGATCGATGATCACCTCAGCCAATCCGACTAATGGCGCTAGTTCGATATTTCCTGATAGTTTGATAACCTCTCCAGGCAGGCCTCGGCTGCGCAAGTATGATTCTGCCACACGGGGGAACTTAGTCGCCACCCGCAGCTGCCCATGTTGTGCAAGATACCCGGATAGGCCTCCCCGGTATAATTCCAGCTTTGCCGCGGGTACAGCAACCACAAACTTGCACTTCCCAAAACCCAGATCTGCTAACTCACAGATATCCTTACCCTGCTCTAAAATAACATCCTTGCCGGCTACCCCCAGATCTGCCGCCCCGTACTCCACAAAAGTAGGAACATCGGCAGCGCGACAGATCAAATAACGCGCATTGTTCTCTTCATCCTGGTAGATCAATTTGCGTCCATCCTTCTCCATGTCCACACGAAAAAGCCCGGCATCCCGTAAAATGCCGGTTACGAGTGGAAGGAGGCGTCCTTTGGGCAAGGCGAAAGTGATCATATCTTCTTTCATATTGCTCTCCCCCTCATTTCTCCATCACCAGAATGTGAGGAATCCCTTTCCGGGAAGCATAGGCAATGGCATCTTCCCTCGGGCGTTCCGTAATATCAACCTCCACAATAAATCCGTTTTCCCTTAATTCCTTTGCCTTTCCAGCCACATCACCCATATCATCACCAGTGATGAAGTAATCAGGAATCTGATCCGTAAAAGAAGGGAACTGATTATCTAAAGCCTCTAGTACGCGGTCTATGGTCAAAGCAAACCCTGTAGCCGGACAGGGATAACCGAACTTGGCTAATAGTTCGTCATATCTTCCACCACCGCAGACTGGATAACCAACCCCGTTAACATAGCACTCGAAAACAAGTCCTGTATAATAACCAAGCCCCCGCAGCAAAGTCAGATCGATCTTTACTTGATCACGGAAACCATAATCAGAAAGGATCTCCCACACTCTGCACAAACTTGCCAATCCTTTCCTAGCCGGTTCATCCTGAATCAATCCTGCCAGCTGATTAAGCACTTCAACCCCCCCATGCATATAGGGCAGAGAGGCAAAAGCCTGCTTTCTCTCAGGGGAAAGATGAGAATCAGCTACCAGTCGTTCCCATGTTACCAAATCTTTTTTGCTGAGGGCAATTTCTGCCTGCTCATATTCTCTAGTAGAAAAACCAGCCCCCTGCAGCACACCTGCCAGAACATCAACATGGCCTACTGTAATCTGGAATTCCCTGACACCCCCCAGTTTCATGGACTCCGCAGCCAGGCTGATCACTTCAGCATCGGCATCAGGTCCCTCAGCTCCTAGGAGTTCTACACCAGCCTGATAATATTCTCGCTGCCGCCCGGTATGGCTCTCTCTACGAAAGACATTGGCGGCATAACATAAACGCTGAGGAAACTCCTTATCGATCAAGCGTGCGCTGACAAGCCGCGCAATTGGAGTGGTCATATCTGGCCTTAAGACTGTAATTTGGCCCCGATCATCAATAAAACGGTAGAGTTGATCAGGCAGCAGATCGCCCAGAGCAGGTGCCAGGACATCATAGTATTCGAAGGTAGGGGTTACAACCTCCTGGTATCCCCATAATTGAAATAGCTTTAGTAAATTGTTTTCCAATTCACGTTTTTGGCGCGCTTCTCCAGAGAGGAGATCTCTCACTCCACCTGGCATCAAAACAGTGCCTGAGTTATCCATTATACTCCCTGCTTTCAAATGAGATCAGCTGATCAGCTGACTATTTTTACTTATTTTTCATATAATCATATCATAAATGAATATAATAGAAAACATTATATTAAAAGACAGATATGGAATGGAAAATGAAGATGGTGTGAAATAAAATAGGGCCCGATCGGGAGAACCGTATGATTGGGCCTTATTGTCCTTTGATAGGAAGGGGATCCAATAACAATCCGGTGTGTGTAATATCAGAATTGACTTTCACATCAACCGCAACCCGAGGAAGCCAGACTTCTCTCCAGTCATCCTTTACTTGTTCCCAGACATCCGGGTATTCCCGATAAAGCTTGTCTCCCAAGCCGAGAAAGTCGCTTTGCATTTCCCGTGACCGCTTTACTGCTGCCTCCACTTCTCTTCTAATTGCTTTTTCCTTTTCTTTCTCCAGCATGTTTAGTACCTCCGGCTCGCCCACGGCAAGCCCTGTTTTTTCCACACATCAGACATAACCCTCATCTCTTATCTCCACTTGAAACGATATGTTATCTTCAGTGATTACTGGCTTAATCTGTGAACTCCCAGATTCTGTCACCAATGATGCCCA
The DNA here is from genome assembly GCA_002426495.1 of Thermacetogenium sp. UBA5472. Classification (GTDB taxonomy): domain Bacteria; phylum Bacillota; class DSM-12270; order Thermacetogeniales; family Thermacetogeniaceae; genus Syntrophaceticus. Next base: position 104,417 of record DIQC01000065.1, on the reverse strand, counting down.
TTCACCTTCAGAGGGAGTAGGCACTGTATAAATACCACCTTCGATCTTCCCCCTGACCCAACGCGCCCCCCTGGTCTCACTGGGTCCCAGATAATCTACCAATTTATCACCCCGGAAAACACCTGCCCCTTGGAACACCAGCTGGTTGTTTTCTGCTGTTGAACCTTCACCTGATTTATTTTCCTGCATCGGCTTAACACTTACAGCAGCTACAAGAGCATCTCTTCCCTCTTCAGTCATATCAGTCAAAAAATCGCCCACCATAATTGGATAGTAAGTTGGATCAAACCTATTCTGAGTTTCCATCTGCATCTTGACCGCCACTCCAGGCACCTTTTCCTGCACAGGAGCACCCTTTAAAAGGATATCTTGGGCCTTTCCGTGAGCCATAGTGACCCATATGGAACGGCGCATCTCCCAATGGCGGACAAAAAAATCTACCACATGGGATACACCATCTCTCCCCAACTCCTCGCCCAGAACTATGGCATTCAACTGTTTGAAGCGCACCATATGGGGACTTTCCTGAGAGATTTTGGCTAGAGCCAGAGGAATAGTGCGTGCTTTGACACTCAATACAAAAAATGGTTGTTCTCCTCCACCCCCTTCACCACCACCGCCGCCGCCACCACCTTTGGCCATTCCTCCGGGGTTAACAAATTGAAAAGAAACCAAGAGTTCGTCTGGGCCGGCAGAGTCCACACCGACCATGGAAATAAAGGCCATATCATCGATCTCTACCCTGTCCCAACACCCTGATAAACTGATTATGAAAAATATCAATAGAATAAGGGCAATTACTCTCTGTTTCATTTCACTTTACCTCCTTTATTGCCACTTTTACGCCCGACAAATACAAGGTAAAGAAGCAGTGTAAGCCCTGCCAGGACAGTGACCGCTAATAGAGGATAGTAACGGGATAAAAAAATATTGATATGTGTGGTATTTTCCCATCCAATAATTGACAAGACCACCAAGATAATCGCATATGGCAGGACCAACGGCCTGTAATCTTTTAGGTTAAACACTTCTGCAAATGTGAGCACAGACACATAGTAAAATGCCATTATTTTAAGGCTTACCGACCCCACCCATATCCCCACTACTAGGGACTCTATACGTTCTAAAAAACCTCCCAGATGAACTGTTTTGGCTAATTCAAAAGAGGGAAAGGCCATGCGTGCAGTCTCTTGAGAACCGAAAAGGGCAATTAGCCCCACTACATCAATAAGCATAACAACTGTTAGGATGACGGAAACAGTTCCTGCAATTTTCCTCACTCCCGACGACTCACGCAGAGAGGGAATGAGCATTAAGATAAATGCTCCCTCAGCATAGAAAGAAAAAAGGATCAAACTACCCCATAGTATATGGGAGGGAGGATGGGTAAAAATAGGTTTCAGTTGCTCAAAATCCATTTCCGGAACTGCCAGACAAAAAATAAATAAAAAAACTACGATAAAAATGGGAAATATAATCTCATTGACCCGTGAAAAAACCTCCAATCCCAGGTAAACCCCATAAGCAACTAGAATGATCAGGAATGTATTTAACACAACTATTGGGGTTTCAGGCTTGGTTTCAGTGATCAACAGCGCACTGAAGGAATCAATCAAATAGGCAGTGAGGTATAAAAAAAACAGAGCAAAGATAATACACACTGCTTTTCCCAACCAGGGGCCAAGCAGCTCAATGCTGTACTCGACCAAATTTTTTTGTGGGAAGCGCAGGCCCAGGGAAATAACAAGTATCCCCATAAGCACGCCCAAAACCCCTGCGATCAGTATAGAGATCCAGGCATCCTGCCCTGCTTCCTGTGTGAGGAGTGCTGGAGAAATGAGAATCATACTGGCCAGAATGGAATTGCAAATCAATAATAAGGCCTGTCTGTTTGATATTTTCCCCTGTTCAATACCCATAATTTCCATCCTTTTCTACAAAAGTTCTACCCTTACCCTGGATAGAGCAGCCTTACCAGGGGATCAAAAATGAATTCGATAGCTGCAGTGGGATTGGGAATGGGCAAATTAAGGCTCAAAGCCAGGGCAAGAGCTAAACCGATCAGCAGAAAACAAGCGAAAACAATAAGTTCTCTTTTTTGCTCTTGCTGCATTAATTTGGGTATTTCATAATAAGCTACTCCAACACCGACCAGCAACACAAATAGAACACTGACAAACACTGCTTCACCCTTTTCCTGTAATTAATTATACCGTCAATCTCCCTTCTGTTTCCCACTCCCTTCATCTCCCCCGTTTTTTACAGGGGGCTCAGGACGCTGCCCCTTAGCCTGCCTTCTTTCATTTGGGGAGCGAAAGAGGAGAGGGCGTTTGTCCATCGCCCACCAGGGAGCGCGGTAGAACACATCCTTCCATTCACCAGGGACAGACGGTGATATCGGATAAAGATAAGGGATCCCAAAGGAACGGAGGGAAGAAAGATGCAGCAGCAAAAACATTAAACCCCAGAAAATACCCAACAGACCAAATGTACCGGCGAGCAAAAGCATCGGATAGCGCAGAAATCTGATCGCTATCGATGCCGAATAGTTGGGAATCAAAAAAGAAGCAATAGCAGTCAGAGCAACGATGATTACCATTAAGGGGCTGACAATGCTGGCAGCCACTGCAGCCTGTCCCAAAACTAGCGCTCCTACTACACCGACCGCTTGGCCTACTGAACGGGGCATGCGAGTTCCTGCCTCTCTGAGAAAGTCAAAGGTAACTTCCATCAAAAAAGCCTCCACAACCGCAGGGAAGGGAACTCCCGCCCGTCCGACAGCCATACTTAAGGCCAAACTAGTTGGAATCATTTCTTGGTGGAAAGAGGTTAGAGCAACATAAAATGATGGCAGTGTTAATGTTAATAGTAAAGCTATCCAACGAAACGGACGGATATAATCATGACTTTCGTAATAATCCTCAGGGGATTGTAAAAATTCACTGAATATTGCAGGAGCGATCAGGACGAAAGGTGTAGTGTCCACCATAATGGCCACTCTGCCCTCCAGCAGGGAACCGGCAACCTTATCCGGCCTCTCTGTGCGATCCAGCAGTGAAAAGGGTGTCCGGTAGTTATCTCTGATAAAGTCCTCGATATACCCGCTTTCCAAAATAGAATCGGTATCAATGCGCTGCAGGCGATTATTTACTTCGGTAACAAGTTTCGGATTTACTAACCCATCAATATATACGATACAAATATCGGTTTTTGTAACAGTGCCAACTTGAAGCATATCAAAACGGATGTTAGGTGTTCTGATGCGGCGCCTGATCAGAGCGGTGTTGGTACGCAAGGTCTCTGTGAAGCCCTCGCGCGGCCCTCGCACAAAGGATTCTGCTGCGGGTTCTTCGATGGAGCGCGCGTCCCATCCCTTGACTTCGATAGCCAGGGCTTTCTCTGAACCATCGATAAAAAGAATCGCGAAACCAGCGAGTAAGAGGTCTAATAACTTTCCTATTTCAACTTCCTCTTTGATACTGTAAAATGTAACCAGCCAATTGAGAATCATCTGATAGGGGTCTTCAGGCAGCAGTTCTGAATCCCCTTCTAATGTCTGCATCATAAATGGCTTGAAAATTGACTCACTGATCGATGTTTGGTCTACAAGTCCGTCAATAAAAACTAATCCTACCCGGATCTCCCTATTAGACCCAAAATGGAACTGGCGCACAACGAAATCGCTGGTTTCAGCAAACAATTTTTTCATTAGCTCTATATTGTAATCAAGGGCAGGGTTGACAGATTGCTTCAAGGCATCCTTATCCGGCTGAACTTTTTGCAGGCGAGACTCTATCCTGCGTTTTTTAACTTCTGACGGTTTGAATGGTTTCCGCAGCGGACGAAACAGAAAAACATCCCCCTTCTCTATCTTTAGCATGATCTATGCTGCTTGTTTTTATGTGGTCAACCTGCGAGAAGTATTAGAAAATTGAAAAAAGGGGATGTGATCGGTTACGGAACAGATGGGAAGATATAACATGTTGCCATTATAGTAGGATGGAATGACAAGGGATATCCCCTTATCACCTCCCATACAGTGGACAGTTACCACTGCCCCTGGGATATGGGGTATGATCAAAAAACAGTATTACCTGTTTCAGATCACAAATTAGGCCCACAGAATTTCCGTGGACCCCAAAAAACAGAAGTCGAAAAAACGACCAACGACTAACATCACAGCATATGATTGCCATTGATCACCAACCCGAAACGACAGTCGAGAAAATTGGCTGCCCTCCGACAGAGGAGCATTTTGGTCATAAATATCTCAAAATACTCCATAACTGAGCAGATAGTTGTATCGATCTTTAAATGCATAGTGATCTCTTTCTTGTCCGGGTCTGCTGTCAGGTACGATTTCCGGGCAGCGTAATTCACCCGGTCCCGTGTTGTAAAAGCGGCCTCATCCTGTTTACGCACCCTTTTATAATGAACATTGGATTTGTCTGCCAGGATGACCGCCGCTGCCACATTACTGACAGCAGTTCCCGATCTTTCCTCATGATTGCCGATAGCCGCAATCACAGTAGCTATCTCATCTGCAGGCATACCCATGCGCATCAGGAGATGAAAAGCGACCAATGCCCCGCTCCGGCCATGTTCATATCTATTGACCACATTGCCAATGTCATGCATATACCCGGCGATAGCCGCTAGTTCGGCCTCCCGCTCAGAGTAGTCAAGCATCTTCAAAAGGCGATAACTTAGATTGGCCACATGGTTAGCGTGCTCCTCATCATGGGTTATAGCCAGCATCGTTGCCAGGTACTCGTGGACTTTTTGCATGAGCACCTCTACTTGTGGATTTTGCTGGACATCTTCAACGCGAATCACAGATTTTCAACCCCTTTATTAAGACCCCTTATTAAGAGCGCGATGGGCGATATCCCGTCGATAATGCATCCCCTGATAATTTACCTTTTCCACACCGGCATAGACATTCTGTACCGCTTCCTCAATTGTTGCACCAAAGGCAGTAATACCGAGCACCCTTCCCCCGTTGGATACCAGCTTCCCATCCGTCAGTGCAGTCCCTGCATGAAAAGCCAGGACACCCGGAGGCAGTTGATCAAGCCCGGTAATCAACTTACCTTTTTCATAGGCACCAGGATAACCGCTGGAAGCCATAACCACACAAACAGCAGGACGGGGATCCCACTCCAGTTCAACTTCATCCAAGCGCTCATCTATGATGGCGTCGATGACATCTACAAGATCCGTCTGCAAACGAGGTATCACCACCTGTGCCTCCGGATCGCCGAACCGGCAGTTAAACTCCAGCACATAGACTCCCTTTTGGGTAAGCATCAAGCCTGCATAGATAACTCCCTTGTATTTGATACCATCTTCTGCCAGGCCATAGATAACTGGCTCTAGAATATCTCGGCAGACAGATGCGTGAATATCTTCAGTGTAAACTGGCGGAGGGGAATATGCTCCCATCCCACCTGTATTCAGGCCCTGATCACCATCACCGACACGTTTATGGTCCTGAGATGCCACAAGAGTTTTAATGGCCTTTCCATCAGTAAAGGCCAAAATACTCACTTCTTCCCCTTGCAGCAGTTCCTCAACCACAACAAAGGTGCCTGCTTCGCCAAAAGCCCGTTCCTCCATGATCAGCTTGACAGCATCTTCTGCTTCTGCGGCATCTTGAGCGATGATCACACCTTTTCCTGCGGCCAGCCCGTTTGCTTTGACCACACAGGGGACGTTCAATTTTCTAACAAAATCCAGTGCTGCAGCCGGTTCCTGGAATACCTTATACGCCGCAGTGAGAACACCGTATTTTGTCATTACCTCTTTGGCAAAAACCTTGCTTCCTTCTAAACGCGCCCCTCTGGCATCAGGGCCGAACACTCTGAGGCCGCAGGATGTAAAGTGATCCACAATCCCTGCTGCTAATGGGGCTTCAGGCCCTACCACAGTCAGATCAATCTTATGCTCTTGAGCAAAATCTGCCAATCCTGTTATATCGTCAGCTGCCAGAGGAACACACTTCGCATCCCCAGCGATACCGCCATTGCCAGGGGCACAGTATATCTTGTCCACACGGGGGCTTTGGTTAAGCTTCCAAACAAGAGTGTGCTCTCGGCCTCCCCCACCCACAACCAGTACTTTCATCTTGTACCTCCTCAGATCACAGGACACGGAAAGCCTTGTGCCTGTACTTTTGAAAATATCAAAGGGATTACGAACAGCTTATCCCTATAAGATTCTGTTTACTCTTACACTACATCACACTACATCCTGCACTCCGGGATATCCACATTCGTCACGTCCCGATCAGGGAAGATCCAATCAAAAGAACAACCATGACCATCTCTGGCACAGGAGAATAGGATGAAAATATCCATTTATTCCCGCACTTTCACATTAACCGTCCCATATCCAACTGGGGGATAATGTCAATCACAGGAACCGTCCCCCCGATGGCCCCCGATGGCTTGATTGGTCTTTTAGTGTTTGAAGTGGCGCCTTCCTGTGAAAACTATAGCCATTCCTGCCGCATCAGCAGCAGCAATGACCTCCTCATCACGGATGGAACCACCAGGTTGGACCAAAGCTGAGATCCCGTTCTCAGCAGCATATTCGATGGTATCCGGAAATGGCAGAAAACCATCAGAGGCCATAACTGCACCCTTAGCCTGCTCCCCGGCCTTGCTCAAAGCAATCCTGGCAGCAGCCACACGGCTCACCTGCCCGGAGCCGATTCCCAGTGTCTTCCTCTCCTTAGCCACCACAATGGCATTGGAAAAAATATGCTTGACAACTACCCATGAAAAGAGCAGGTTTTCCCATTCTTCATCAGTAGGTGCCTTCTTGGTAACGACACGGGTCAATTCCCGCCACTTGCTGATATCCTGTATTCTATCAGAATCCTGCAGCAATAGTCCGCCACTCACCCGCTTGACATTCACTTCATCCTGTAGATTTGCAAACTCTCCTGTACTGAGTAGCCGCAGATTTTTCTTGCCTCTGAGAATACTGAGGGCCTCTCCACTGTATGCCGGAGCGATGACAGCTTCCAGGAATGTTTCAGTCATGGCAGCCGCTGTTTCCTGATCCACGGTGCGATTTAAGCCCACAACCCCTCCATAAGCAGCCAGTGAGTCACACTCATAAGCCTGTCTGTATGCATCCACAAGATTTTCAGCCATAGATACCCCGGCAGGTGTGGTGTGTTTAATCACCACAGCCGCAGGGACCTCAAACTCTGCAGCTATGGAAAGAGCCGCATTCAGGTCGATAATATTATTGAAAGAGAGCTCTTTTCCATGAAGCTGCCGGGCTCCGGCCACACCATAGGGTCGTGGTGACACCTGGCGGTAAAAGGCAGCCTCCTGGTGCGGATTCTCTCCATAGCGAAGGTCACTTATTTTTTCCAGAGGCAGTGTCAGCCGCAAAGGAAACTTTACGTCATCATAAGATATTACTTCCCCTTCCTCAATCTTAACTCCGCTCAAATAATTAGAGATCGCAGCATCATACTGGGCTGTATGCAAAAAGGCCTCCTGAGCCAGTTTCAGTCTGGTAGGCAGTGTGATCTCTCCCTTTTCCCGAAGTTCCTGTATGATTTGATCGTAGTACTCGGGGTTCACCACAACAGCTACCCGGGGAAAGTTCTTAGCTGCAGCTCTCACCATGGCCGGACCGCCGATATCGATATGTTCCAGTGCTTCAGGCACAGGCAAACCCGGCTTGGCAATAGCCTTCTGGAAGGGATATAGATTGACAACAACAAGGCTGAACGGTTCAATATCCAGCTTTTCCAGCTGAGCTTTATCTTCAGGAATGTTGCGGGCTAAGATACCTGCATGTATCTTGGGATGCAGGGTTTTCACCCGTCCACCTAAAATCTCCGGAAAACCGGTCACCTGCTCCACACGCTGTACTTCAACACCCGCTTGCTCCAGTTCACGTGCTGTTCCACCACTAGATACCAATTGGTAGCCTAGTTCAGTAAGAGAGGAGGCAAATTCCACAAGCCCTTCTTTGTTGGAAACACTGAGTAATGCTCTTTTCTTCACTTGTCCGTCAACTGCTTCAGTCACTACAAGGAACCTCCTTTATTTGGTCCTTAACCTTCAACCACTCCAGCACACAGTCCCGAGGCTGCCGTGGAATCCTCTCTTCCCAATTTATAATGACCCGCCGTCCCTGCAGCTTCACTCTATCCTCAGCCAGGAGCTGCAGTGCTGCCGGATAGGTCAGGTGTTCCTTGGTCAGAATACGCTCAGCCAGGGTATCGGCTGTATCATTCTGATAAACAGGAACAACCGACTGCAAAATAATAGGGCCTGAATCCATCCCGTCATCAACAAAATGCACAGTACAGCCGCTGTACTGTACACCATAATCAATAGCCTGTTGCTGTACTTTCAAACCTGGAAATGCAGGCAACAGGGCCGGATGTATATTGACAACCTGCCCTGGAAAGTTATCCAGGAAAACAGGTGACAGGACCCTCATAAAGCCAGCCAGAGCAATAAGATCGGGATGGAAAGCAGCAACCTCCCGAGCCAGGGCAGCATCATAATCTTCCCGCCCCTGATAAGCAGTGGGGTCTACAAACACTGTAGGTACATCTTTTTCCTTGGCCCTCTGAAAGGCGTAAGGTTCCACTTGATCACTGAAAACTCCCACTACCTGCAGCTGCAGTGATCCCCTGGCCACAGCGTCAAGGATTGCCTGCAGATTTGAGCCTCGTCCGGATACTAATACAACAAGTCGTTTCACTTCTTTCACCTTCCAACTCCTTAATTACGTATCAGGGGGACGGTTCCGGTGAT
>DIQC01000065.1:68423-95424 GCA_002426495.1 Thermacetogenium sp. UBA5472 | reverse complement strand
AGGGGGACGGTTCCGGTGATCCGTGTTTTTCCATATAATGGCTCCGCTACGAGCAATCAAGGAAACTTGCTCACCGAATTCGGACAGCTGTCCACCATCCTGGCACCTTAATCCAATCCTAAATAGCTAACACCCGACCCTTTTATAACTTTTCCTATAATGAAGGCCTCTTCACCTAACCCACGAAAAACATCCAATAGCTCTTTTCCGGCATCTGCAGCTGCAATCAGCACAAATCCGATACCCATATTGAATACCCGGTACATCTCCTCTATAGGGACGTCACCCTTTTGCTGCAGAAAATGAAAAATAGGCGAAACAGGCCACTGGCCACAGTGTATCTCCACACCCAGGCCTTGCGGAAGCACACGGGGAATGTTTTCGGTCATCCCACCACCGGTGATATGAGCAGCGCCTTTGATCCGCTTGCCCACTCTTTCTCTGGCAGCGAGGACCGACTTAACATAGATCCTGGTGGGAGTCAGGAGTTCTTCTCCAATGGTGCGGCCAGTTTCAGGAAAAGTATCAGTAACAGAACACCCACTATTCTTAAACAGAATATGGCGTACTAAAGAATAGCCGTTGCTGTGAACACCAGATGAGGAAAGGCCGATCAACAGGTCCCCCTCATCAATCATCTTGCCATCCCAAACATCTGACTTATTTACCGCTCCCACGGCAAAGCCAGCTAAATCATACTCCCCTACCGGGTAAAAGTCGGGCATTTCTGCAGTTTCTCCACCCAGCAGAGCGCATCCTGCCGCCCGGCACCCTGCAGCAACACCTGCTACAACATCCTCCACCTGTGACGGCTGCAGTTTACCACAGGCCAAATAATCAAGGAAAAATAGGGGTTCCGCACCTGTGACAAGAATGTCATTGACACACATAGCCACCAGGTCGATCCCTACTGTATCATGCTTTCCCATCATTTGGGCAACCTTTAGCTTGGTACCGACGCCATCAGTTCCCGATACAAGCACAGGGTTTTGGTAACGCTCTAGATCCAGGGCAAAGAGCCCGGAAAACCCCCCCAAACCCCCTAAAACCTCCGGACGCAGGGTAGAAGCAACATGCTCCTTGAACAGCTCTACCGCCTGCTCCCCGGCATCAATATCCACACCCGCTTCTTTATACATTGATTTTTCTTGTTTCATCTATTACCGCCTCTTTTTAATATAAAGACAAAAAATGAGAACTATTTATCACCTGAAACCTGGATCGGATAGTCTCCGCAAAAACATGCATTACAGATATCCTCCGGACAAATCGGTGCTACAGCGGCTTGCAGGCCGGAGATACTCAAATAGTTGAGGCTGTCCGCACCTATATGCTGTCTGATCTCATCCACACAGTGTGTAGCTGCAATCAGTTCACCCTTGCCTGAGGTGTCAATCCCATAATAGCAGCTGTGAGTGATAGGTGGAGAACTGACTAAAAGATGCACCTCTCGAGCCCCAGCATCACGGATCATCTGAACAATCCTACCTGAGGTTGTCCCACGAACTATCGAATCATCGATCATAATCACCCTTTTTCCGGCAATGATATCCCGGATCGGATTGAGCTTGAGCCGTACTCCCAGTTCTCTGTTCGCCTGGGTTGGGCGAATAAAGGTACGCCCTACATACCGGTTCTTCATCAACCCTTCACTGAAAGGAAGTCCACGCTCAGTAGCATAGGCCAGGGCTGAACTCGTTCCCGAATCAGGCACCGGTATGACCAGATCCGCATCCAGAGGATTCTCCCGGGCTAGCTCCCGGCCCAGAGCATAGCGCGCCTTTTGCACACTCAGCCCATCGATGACACTGTCCGGCCTGGCAAAATAAACAAACTCAAAAATACATAAAGCCTTTTGATGAGGTTGATGAGGACGCAGAGATGTAACACCTTTTTCATCAATGATCACAACTTCTCCGGGCTCTACATCTCTGATAAATTGAGCTCCCACAGTATCCAGAGCGCAGGACTCCGAAGCCAGCACATACCCATCTCCGAATCGCCCCAGGCATAGAGGGCGCATCCCGTATGGGTCCCGTATCCCAATCATCCTCTTCTCAGTCATCAGAAGCAAAGAATATGATCCCTCAATCTTTTCCATGGTCTTGAGGATCCCAGATATCAGATCACTGGCCCCGGCACGTACGATCATACTGATGATCAATTCACTGTCAGATGTACTCTGAAAAACCGCTCCTGCCTGCTCCATCTCCCTGCGCAGAACAGCGCTGTTTGTCAAATTCCCATTATGCCCGATGGCGATCATGCCCTGCTGATAATAGAAATTCTGGGGTTCTATATTCTCCACGATGCTATCTTGATCAGTTGTATAGCGAACGTGTCCAAAAGCCATCCTGCCCTTCAGCTTCTCCAGAGTATCCTCTATAAAAACCTCGCTGACTAACCCCATTCCCTTGCGGCAGGTGATTCTCTCACCATCACTGACAGCAATACCGGCACTCTCCTGTCCGCGGTGTTGGAGGGCATAAAGTCCGTAATAAGTTATCCTTGCTACATCCTGGCCTGGTGCATAAATTCCAAAAACACCACAAGCCTCTTTTGGTTTATCTTCACCTAGAAGTGATCTGCTATGCTCCCCCGCCATACCTTTTCCATCTCCTCAATATGCTTATTAATTAAAATGCCTTCATTCTGATCCTTGATCAGAATGTGTAATCCTCCTGTCCGTCCCAGAACAGTGGAGACGACTCCCATTTCTTTCGCAGTTTGGAGCACTCCATCTACTTCCCGGGGAGCGCAGGCAACCAAAATACAGGACTGTACTTCACCAAAGAGCAGCGTGTCTTCCCTTCCGGTAAAGGGTAGTTGGAGAGTTGCTCCCATTTTACCGGAAATGCAGCACTCTGCTACAGCTATGGCAAGACCGCCCTCAGCACAGTCATGGGCGGTTTTTATTTTCCCATCCCTGATCAGTTTCCGGCAGCACAACTGCACTTTGTTCTCATCATCCAGATTCAGATCAGGTACAGCTCCCTGTTCCATACCATGGACGATGGCCAGGTATTCACTGGCTCCCAGCTGGGGAGAGAATTTGCCCAGCAGTATGATTTCATCCCCTGGAACCTTGAAGGTACTTGTGATATATTTCTCTATATCAGGCAGGATTCCTGCCATTCCTACAACAGGAGTAGGATTAATTGGTTCCCCTTTAGATTCATTATTCAGACTGACATTCCCACTGATCACCGGGATTTCCATTTTGCGACAGGCCTCACTCATCCCCTCTACAACCTGATGGAACTGCCAGAATATCTCCGGTTTCTCAGGATTGCCAAAATTCAGACCATCGGTAAGAGCAAGGGGTTCGGCTCCTACACAGGAAAGGTTTCTGGCCGCCTCAGCAACTGCAATGGCGCCTCCCCGGCGGGGATCAAGATAACAGTAGCGGGAATTTCCATCTATAGTCAGAGCAATTCCCTTACCGGTTCCCTTGATGCGCAAGACAGCTGCATCAGCTCCGGGGCTGACAACAGTATTGAGCATGGCCATATGGTCATACTGGTTGTAGACCCACTCTTTGCTGGCAATGTTCGGAGATGCCAGGAGCCTCTCCAAAATATCATCACAGTTCTCCGGAACTGGAAGCTCATCTGGTGTCCAAGCACGCAGCCTCTGGTAATACTCCGGTTCTCGCTGCTCCGGATGCTGGACCGGAGACTCGGTTAAGGCCTGCACAGGTATCTCGGCCACGATTTCTTCCCCTTCACGCACCCGATAGATCCCGTCAGCAGTCACCCTGCCCACTACAGCCATTTCCACATTATATTTATCAAAGACTTCTTTAGCTGTTTTTTCATGTTGTGGTTCAATAACCAGCAGCATCCTCTCTTGTGACTCAGAGAGCATGACATCATAGGGGGTCATCCCCTCCTCCCGCTGGGGAACCAAGGATACATCGATCTCCATTCCTGTGCCAGCCCTGCCTGCCATCTCAGCACTGGAACTGGTAAAACCGGCAGCTCCCATGTCCTGTATGCCCACCACATAACCATTTTCCATCAGTTCCAGGCAGGCTTCGATGAGCAGGTTTTCTAACAACGGGTCACCCCTCTGTATGTCCGGGGCCTCGGTTTCTTCACTCAACTCTTCTGAGGCGAAGGTACATCCCTGAATGCCATCTTTCCCTGTTTTAGCTCCTGCCGTAAGCACCAAATTACCAGGCCCTGCAGCCTGTCCGCGCACTATCCGGTCGTGGTCAACCAAGCCAACACACATGGCGTTGACCAGGGGATTCTCCTGGTAACTGGAATGGAAGAAAATCTCGCCACCCACTGTGGGAGTACCAAGCCGGTTGCCGTAACCGGCAATTCCAGCAACCACACCAGAGAGAAGATGGCGCACATGAGGGTCATCCAGGGTACCGAAGCGCAGTGAATTCAAGGAAGCGATGGGCCTTGCCCCCATAGTAAAGATATCTCTGGCCACACCTCCCACACCTGTGGCGGCACCCTCATAGGGTTCTATTGCCGAAGGGTGGTTGTGGCTTTCCACTTTAAAAACCAGGGCCTGCCCATCCCCAATATCCACAACCCCGGCATTCTCTCCGGGGCCTTGCAGAACATATTTCCCCTCTGTAGGAAACTTCTTTAATAAAGGGCGGGAATTCTTATAACTGCAGTGCTCAGACCAGAGAACTCCAAAGAGCGCTGTCTCAAGATAATTAGGTTTCCGTCCGAGAATTTCAATGACCTTTTTATATTCATCAGCATTAAGGCCCATCTCCATCCAAACAGGTTTTTGTTCAGCCATGCGCTACAACTCCCTCCTGCTGGCGAATACCCCACCAATCCAAAATAGACAAGAAAAGACGCAGCCCTGCAGTATTGCCGAGGATCTCTTCTGTACAGCGTTCCGGGTGAGGCATAAGTCCAAAAACATTCCCCTGTTCACTGCATACACCGGCGATATTCCCCACAGAACCATTGGGATTAGCTGCAGGTATGACCTGCCCCTCTGCTGTACAATAGCGGAAGACAATCTGCGATTTTTGTTCTAACTGTGCCAGACCCTGCTCATCAATATAGTAATTCCCCTGACCATGGGCTATAGGAAAGCTGATGATCTCCCCCTTGCTGTAGTTGCCGGTAAAGGGAAGAGCATTGTTATCCACTCTGAGGAAGACATCATGACAGCGAAAGAGAAGATTTTTATTGCGGCGCACAGCCCCAGGAAGCAGCCCTGCTTCTAACAGAACCTGAAATCCATTGCCGATACCCAGCACAAGTCCGCCTTGTTCAGCATATTCCGCCAGCTGTTCTGTCACCGGTGCAATACCGGCCAGTGCCCCAGCTCTCAGGTAGTCCCCATAAGAAAAACCACCGGGGAGAACCACACAGTCTAATCCGTCCAGTCCCCTCTCTTCAGACATGATCATGGATACCGGATGGCCGAGAACCCGATCAAAAATATAATAGCAGTCAGCGGCATTAGAACCGGGATAGTTGACTACTCCAAATTTCATCTTTCAACCTCCCGCAGTTCAAAAGTATAATCCTCCAGCACAAGGTTCACTAAGATTTTATCACAGATCTGGCGCACCTCTTGTTCAGCTGCTGTACGGTCCTGGGAGTTAACTTTAAGGAGAAAATACTTACCTGTGCTTATCTCCTTCACTTGCTCAAAGCCCAGTGACGAAATTCTTTGTTTTATCGCTTTGCCATCAGGATCGAGAATCCCTTTCTTCAAAGTTACATAGATGGATGCCTCAAACAACTAATACCCCTCCTTGAAGCCTCTTCCGAACTGTTGCTTGCTGGGATGGGATCCCTTGGCCAGAGATCGAAAGGGACATCGATGATTTTGTTAAACAGATCAAATTTCTTTTTTCAGCTTCTCCGCTTTTTTTGCTGTTTTTATCGCTAACTCTTGCTTATACTCCCGGAACTTCTCCCGCAGCTCCACATCCTTAATGCTCAGCATCTGAATGGCCAGAAGAGCCGCATTGCGCGCCCCATCAACAGCCACCGCTGCCACCGGAACACCGGGAGGCATTTGCACAATAGAATACAGCGCATCCAGGCCATTCAAGGCTCCCCCTTTAAGAGGAACTCCTATCACCGGGAGACAGGTGTAAGCTGCCAAAACACCAGGCAGATGAGCAGCCATTCCCGCCCCGGAGATGATCACAGCAAGCCCACGCTCCTCTGCACTTCGAGCGTAATCAGCAGCCAGCTCCGGACTGCGGTGGGCAGAAGCTATCGTCATTTCATAAGGTACCCCGAAATCCTGTAAAATACGAGCCGTTTCCTCCATAACCGGAAGATCCGAATCACTTCCCAAAACAATTCCCACAATCGGTTTTTCCATCAAACTTCACTCCCTTTTAAGACGCGGGGACGGTTCTCGCGTCTCACGTGCTGCCTTAAACTCTTCGATCAAGCCGCTGACCACACCAGGACTACTTCACCTAACCTCATCTATAAAAAAATCTCAGTGCCCTTTTGGTACCATATACCACGTATGTATTATACTACAGCCTCGCTCGCCTTAAAATACCCATTGCAATTCCGGCGGTATTCTGACGTGAGACGCGGGGACGGTTCTCGCGTCTCACATGTTATTCATCAGAAAATTTAATAGATGGCCGTACAAGAATAGATGTTGTAAATGAAGAGATTGGCACATCTTTAGAATCAGAAAATTACATTCAATCGGTGGATTTATAATGGAAGAGCTTGGAACACCTCTTGCAAGGAAATAAAATAGATGAACTTGTTCAGATCCCGCAGTTCAGCCGGATGTCCTTATAATCTGCAATGCCCGCCCGCTCCATATAATATAAATAATTAACATTCTGTTCCGCCGGTTGGGAAGGGTTGATAGCATAGCAGGAATCTAGACAACAATGTTTAATAATATATTTGAAACCGCTGCTTTCCAGTATTGGGAGCATGTTCATCAAGTAATTTAGACTAAAAAGCAGCTTAAATAAAACTTTTGCCTGAAATGGAAACTTTCACGCAAAAGTCTTTTCTGATCCTTTAATAGTCGGGTAATAGTCGATGATCAGCAAAATATAACCATTATTCCCAGTAAAATTATTGATGGGAAAATCGTCTTTACTACCGACCATTTTAGCTATTACGGCGTGATCGGCAAGGCTAACACAAGTTTAAACGTTTCCAAAACGCCTGCGACTGAAGATAGCTCCAAAACGCCCGCGACTGGAGATGGTTTCCCCATCATCCCGTTAGGGTTATTGATAGTGCTGTCTGCTGTGGCCTTATTAAGTTTAAGTAAAAAACGGCACAGCGTAACTGGCAAATAAGCTAGGCTCCTGAGATACAGGCATAAAGCCGGGCAGAAAAAGCTCCTCATCACTGACGATAAAACCAGTGGGAGGGGCTTTCTAATATGCGAAGATTAGCGAGACTTTTCTTGTTCGTAAAAACGTATTCCGGCTCTCGTGTCCGGCTTTAGGGCTGGGCTTATATCATGTGGCAAACGAAACGTCCCATTGCCACATGCCACTAGAATATAGTTGCAGTCGATCTCCCCTTGCAAAACAATAAAGCAGCGTATATACTTTATATAAAATATGTATATACAGAAGAAGGTGAAAAAAACATGGAAACTAAATTGACGCCCATTAGATTTCCTGCTGATTTATTAGCCGAAATTGACAGGTATATAGAAGATGGCAATAGAAGTAAGTTTATCATTGACGCTGCTCGGAAAGAACTTTACCGGCTAAAACAAAGGCAAGCTATCCACAATGCGGCGGGTATTTTTGACGATAAGGATTATCCTGAAATAAAAACAGCTGAAGATACTTCGAACTGGGTAAGAAAAATAAGAGATGAATCTGAAGCCAGAAGGAGAGATCTCTTTGGCGAAAAATAGCGGTTTCCTTTTAGACACAACGATCTTAATAGACTTGTTTCGGGGTCGCAAGGATGCCATAGTTTTTCTGGACAAATTATCACAGGAAGGCTCTCTTTTTGTTTGCGCCATAGTGGTGTCGGAAATATTTTCAGGCGTCCGCCCTGCGGAACTGCCGAAGGTTGAAGAGTTTCTTGAAGCAATGAGTTGCATTAAAATAGACTACAAGACTGCCAAAAGGGCTGGCCTGTACAAGCGGGATTTTCAGAGAAAGGGATTAAACCTCAGCATCTCAGACACACTTATAGCCGCAACTGCTGTAGATCATTCTCTTACCCTGGTTACAAAAAACGTAAGACACTTTCCAATGGAAGAATTAAATGTCATTGAACACTAAGATATAGTTTTAAGGTATAATTGCTGAACGGCAATTTATTGTATGAGACGCGGGGACGGTTCTCGCGTCTCACGTCTCGCGTCTCACGTGTTATTACAACACCAGTCCAGTTAGCAAGTGTACATTTAATTCTTCCTGTAGCCACACCATCCATAAGATAGAAGGTCAGTGTCTTTCCTCTTTTCGCCAATAATTGCACCTCCCAACTATAGTTTATACTCTGACAGCAAATAGCTCGGTTACGGCTTTACTGCTTGAACTCAATGCATCTATATCTCCTCTCAACGCCACAATTTTCCCTTTTTTGCTGCCTTTTAAAGTGGCTATCAAGGAGGTACTACCGGCTTTTTTATAGGGGACTTTCAGCTTGTCCAATTCTTCATAATCTTTTCTTGAGTTTTCACTTCCTGACCGCTTATCTCAGCATCCTTGTGTAACTCTCGTCTGAAATTTATAATATAATTTTCGATTGATTTAGCCGCATTTAATATGTCTGACATATCTGAGGCTCCTTCAGAGCTATAGAAAGCTCGCCGCCGAAGCTGTTCATTACAAATCTTTCATCCTCCAACAGTGTTTCTTTCTCTATTTGATATTCAAACGGAAATAAATATGTCGAGGATTTTAAATCCATCAAGGAGTAATAGCCGCTGTCATCTACGCACATCATTGTGTAAACCATAAATGTAACTACATCAGCATTGTTCACTTTATGTTTGTTAATATGGTATTTTCCCGGTTTGTCACAAGCCACTGCGTCAAAGTCCTTTAGTGTTGCCATTATCTTATCGATAGAGTGGAACAATGTCGTTCGTTCGCCCCATTCATCGAACAGCTTCTGCTTAAGCTGGGCCAGCGTGATTTCGTCTTGAAATTCAGACATCTTTCCGATGAGCTTACACATATCAACAAATACCGGATAAGCAGCTAGCACCATACACCAGTGAATCTCTGTTGCATACTCCGGGTAACTTCGAATTAGGATCAGGGCCTGCTCCTTCAACCGGCCGGAGTGATCGTTCTCATACACCCAAATATTCATCATAATATCTCTGGTCTTTCTCCTATTTGTTGGGCTTTTAATTTCAAAGCTGAGATATTCATTCAGCTGTTTTTTTATTTCACTTTCAGTCAAATCTTCCAAAACCAACTCAACGACTTTATTAAGCCATTGCAATTTCAGGTTTCTTGATAAACCTATCATCTTAGCCATTCTTCTGCACCGCCTTAATTTTGATAAAAGGCACAACCACCTCGTCAAGTGTGATCCCACCATGGGTCATCACATCTTCGCCTTTGGCGTCAAAAGAATCGCCAATATCGCAGATAAGGTAATCATAATCCTTCGTTAGATAATACTTCGGATATTCTATCAATCCGTATTTTTCTAGTAATGTTTCTTTATCTGCAAAGTCCTTTAGTACCAGCATCCTCCGGCTCTTTGTTTCGACTTCAACGCCAGTCCCCATGAGTTTTCCCAAACCTGTACATGGCGTATTGCCGTGATCAGATGTTATATAGACATCATAGCCTGCTGCCAAAAAACGCTTTGTCGCATCTGCTAGTTTTGACTGATTCGCCAGTACTGTAATGTCATTAAACATACCAAGCCGCCCTTGTTGTTGAGCATGAATCAAATCATCTACATCGTTGATGATGATGACTCCGCATCTGACAAATGAGTTGAATTCGGCATCATATCCACGGGCATAACCGATCTGTTCTTCGGTATAACCTAATTCTTTTGCGCAGGCGATAAATCCAGCCTTTTCCTTGCTCTGCTTCCACGGCTCTAGGAGCTGGCTTGGATATTTGTTAGACAACAGACATTGCCTCGAGACAGATGTAGTCGTCGGAATCATGGCAAACGCTGCAGTTTGCTCGTATGGAATATCGCTGAAGGATTTGGAAATGATATTCCAATCAAACTCGGACATACCATCCATGACGATAATCACAAACTTTGAGCTGTTTTCATGGATATATTCCATCGCTCTGCTGATTAATACTGGTGTGCCCCTATCAATGATTTGTGATAGCTGGCCAAACTGAGCCAGAGCGTAATCCTGAAATCGACGATTGATTTCAGATGTATCGATTTCTATATCATATTTAACCGCCAATACATCGATTTTTGCTTTCTCTTCAGCGATGGCGAACCAATCTTTATAATTTATTTTTTCCTCAGTAATTGCAATCGAATCCTCATATTCCGGATTTTCTTTTGCAATTAACAGCCAACCTCCATAGGAACTAGTGCTCTTCATCAACGACTTCAATTTACACAAGGTTTGCGTCAGATATTTTTTCACATTAGCCTTAGTGTAAACCTTTGTTCGAAAAAAATGCTCGGTCTGATTTCGCGTCCACAGATTTTCAGTGTTCGACTGATATGATAAACACAGCAAGTCAAGGTCAAGCGCTGATTTTCCTCTCAGTACATCTATATTTAACATAGGGAATAGACTGGAGAGTGAGATAGTAAAATTATGTAACCTGCATCTGATGTCATAAGGTATGTAACTATCTGTGTGGGCTACGGCGGCAATCTTATCTCCGTCATTATTCAACTTTTCCTCATATTCAATACGGAAACTTAGGTCATCTTTATACTTTATCACTTCAAAACCATGTGCCAAGAAATCAGCACTATAATTTGTGGTTTCATCCAAATTGTCATCATCTATCATTAAAAGGATTTTATCGGCGTATTTTGCAGGAGATCTCTCATACACATAGTTTCCGAACATCCCTAGGCCTCCAATCTGACAAGGGTCATTAATCTAAAGTCGGGATATACCTGAATGCCTTTTTTATAATCTGCCTCGATAGAGGCTTTTTCCATCTGCAGCTTTGCTAAACGTGACCTTCGGATATTCTCAATTCCGATATGTTCAGCAGCATCCATGCGCAGTCTCAACGCATACATGTATTTATTATAGCTCTCTTGATGGAGCCGAATTTGCTTTTCCTTTAGCTCAACAAAAGCTTCATATGCAAAATCTATACTCATTTTTTCAAGTTTCTGATAATCCTCTTCACTGATATCAGGAGCTGTACCAATGGTCAATACACTGTTTTCGTCAAGAAAAACATCCATCAACCGTTTACCAGCCATCGGTCGAAGCACATGATTTTCATTCACGAAAATCGGAATAATACGTCTGCCACTTTCATCATCAGAAATCGAAAGCTCACACAGCATGAAATAACCCGCTTCGTTTGGGAAGTCTTTAATGCTAACAGAGAGTAGCGGAGAGGTTTTGTCCTGCATAATATTTGTACGAAGATGCCTGATAATTTCTTCATCATTGATTCCAATTCGATCTATCAGATGCAAATAGCGTCCTTGCCAGCTTTCATAATAAGCAAGCATTTTCCGCAAAGCTGCCTCTACCTCAAAATCAGAGCCTTTACCAACCAGCTTGGTCAAGTCTTTTTCTTCTTTGATGATATCTTTATATTTCTTAGAGTTTTCCAGCTGCTGCTTCATTTCGGATTCTATCGGATAAAAATTTTTCTCAACTCTACTGGGCTTGCCGATGGATCTCATATAGACTTCCGTAAAGTCGCACTCAGCCACTTCACTATCGAGAACATCCGAATATTTATCAACACCCATTTCCTTGAGAATAACAGAAAGTTTTTCTTCCAAGACCTCTCGCACACGATTTTCTACTGTATCGCCGACAATAAAATTATAAACATAAACATCCCGCTGCTGGCCAATACGATCTACACGACCGCAGCGCTGTTCAATCTTCATCGGGTTCCACGGCAGATCATAATTGATAATAATATTGGAAAACTGTAAGTTCAAACCTTCGCCACCGACATCGGTGGAAATAAAGATGCTAGTCTCGCTGCGAAATTCCTGCAAAGCCTCGTTTCTCTCATTTATGTTCATGCCGCCATTCAGAATGGTTACTGTATAGCC
Source organism: Thermacetogenium sp. UBA5472 (assembly GCA_002426495.1). Lineage (GTDB taxonomy): Bacteria > Bacillota > DSM-12270 > Thermacetogeniales > Thermacetogeniaceae > Syntrophaceticus. The sequence continues at coordinate 83,248 of DIQC01000065.1, read as the reverse complement.
TTTGCCCACTAAGAGTTTCTGCAGATATTGCTGAGTGGCCACAAACTCAGTAAATATTATAATTTTTTGATCATGGTCTTCGCTTATAATCTCATCAATGATATCAATCAATTTTTCAACCTTTACATCTGTATGCTGGAATTCGGCCTGTTTCACCACAGCAATAATCTCCTGCAATTCCTCTATCTCCTCGTTTAAATTAAGGGAAATCGCTTCTAAAGCTTCTTCGACACCATCTTCGATATCCAGATCATCAAGGTCTTCTTCGGTCAGGGAACCGACACGTGTGCTCTGGTTCTGCAGAACATTCAACCGTCTCTCCAGACTTTGCTTTATAGCAGCCGTACTGCTGGTCACCATTCGCTGCATAATTATGAGCAGGAAGATCAGACACATATCCTTCTTTTTGTTTCGCAGTGCCTTGTTATAGCTCTTGGAAACATAGGAGCTGACCATTTCATACAACTCCCGTTGAAGTGTATGTCGTTCATCCCAATTCAGAGTCACAAGATTCGTTATTCTGTTCTTAAACAGCTTATTGCCGTTGTTATCGATGGCCTCACGCTTTTCTGTACGTATCAAGTATGGAGCGACCTGTTCTTTTACTATAGATTTTGCATTGGGGAAAGCGTCCTCATCAAGCAGACGCACCAAGCGCAGGAACGGCTCGGTTTTGCCGTTGTGTGGGGTTGCCGAAAGCAGCAGCAGATAGGGGCTAGCCTGCGACAGCAAAAGACCCAGTTTATGCCTCGCCACTTCACCGGAGGAACCGGCCACACGGTGGGCCTCATCGATAATTATCAAATCCCAGCCACTATTTATGATCGAATAAATTCTTTCTTCATTGTACTTATTTACCTTTTCCTCGGTCCAGCCTTCGTGTTTTTCGATAGGCTTGATGGAATCCATCGGAGAGATAACTTGGTCGTACTGGCTATACACGTCATCGTTATCCGTCAGACGGCGAATAGTATCGTAATCTGACGGAAGGATGACATTAAATTTCTCATGAAACTTCTCCTGCATTTCAGAAGCCCACTGAGTCACCAGACCCGTGGGGCAGACCACCAGAACTCGCTGCACAAGGCCACGGGTCTTCAGTTCTTTGATAATCATTCCGGCCTCGATGGTTTTACCAAGACCAACCTCGTCCGCAAGGATAAAGCGTATGTTATTGGTTTCCATTGCACGGTTTAACACATGAAACTGGTGGGGTAATGGAATGACTCCACTTGTCAGGGAAGAAAGAAAGCCACCGGCAGTCTCATTTTTGATTTTGGAAAGCATCGTCACATAACGCAAATAGTTTTCATCATATTGAACTGGACTGCCTTGCATATTCAATTGTTCTTCTGTTGCCTTATAGACACAGCCCGTCCCCGGATTAAAAACCTTGTAGGATACATAACCCCATACTTCGATTTTCTCCAGCACCTGCACATTATCACCTGCCACTGAATCAAAAGCGAAATCGCCGATATCAAGCATGTCATATTCTCCTTCGCATCATCAGATTCTGCTCAAACTGATATCGTAGTACATCAGCAGGTTTGGATCTTCCTGAATGGTTTTCTCCGGCAGGCGTTCTGCAAGTTCTACAATGGCCTGATAGTTTTTATCCTTCCATAGCCTTGAGAAGCCCACACGGATGGCTTCAGATCTGAACAGCTTAAGCTTACCTTTGCTGTTCATATAGCCTTCAAATTCTTTCCACAGCTTCTTTTCACGCAGTTTTGCCACATCGCCTTCCTTAGTTCTATCCGGAATGTACCAGCGGCCATTTTCGTCCTGCAAGAAGTTTTCCTCCAACAGTACAGCTAACTCTGGCATATCTTCGTATCTATCAACAGACTTTACTTCCTGCATAAACTTTGGTTGAATTTCGGCATAGGTCTGCGGCTCATCCAGTTGCTGATATAACCATGTAATTGCAGTTTTCTCGTTGGTTACAAACAGTCTAAACTGAATTGTTTCAACACCGTATTTAATCCTTGCCGTATCATATTCGTTTACTTGGTCAGGCAAGAAGTACATGTCATCTCGTTTCAAGAACTTTTCATCTAGGCCATGATAGAAATCTGTGGCATCAAGTGGAACCGGTATTCCATTCATAATATGGTACGCAACCATCCTATCAAATAATAGATATGCTTGTCTTTCTGCAACAGGCTCAATCTTATAATTTCTTACAATGACTACAGGTATATTATCTAGATGATTGCGAACAAATGTCCAAGCGTTTTCCTCACTACCAGCATTTGCTGTAAACTCTCTTTTAAATTTTTCTTTAGGCTTATATGCAGATATTACAAGATCCTGCTTTACTGTATAACCATATGATAGTTGGTTTGTTGTTCCTTTCTTTTTATCCAAAGTCCTTACATCCGCAATAATAAATCCTGCGTAATTAATTGATTCTTGTATTGCATTCCACACGGTATTTTTTGAATTATGAAATTCTACAGTGAGCCAACGCCCTGGTTTTAATACTCTATGGCACTCTTTTAATGCGGAGTTCATTAATCTCTGATAATGAACAAGACTTTTCCCTTGACTTTTGTTCATTATGGCTTCACATGTGTTATTGGAAATTACTTTATTCCAACACTCATTTACAAAATTTAATTCGGAATACATTATATTATCTCCAAAGGGCGGATCAGTGAAAATATAATCAATAGTATTATCACCAATATTTAACAGGCATGTTGCTGATTGAGTCGAAATTAAAGCATTCCCATTAATGTTTCCTAGTTTTTTAATTGCTTCAAGTTTATTTTTAAAAAGCTGAAATACATTAATTTCAGCAGAAAAAAATGGAAAATATAGAGTGCCAGCCAATGGCCCAACATGGCGATTATAGTTCGGCATATATCTATTCATTCTGTGAGACCGAGAATACACTGATGAGAATAAAAATTTAGCCATATTCTTATAACGTATATCTTGAATGGATTCAAATTTTTCATATAACTTAGATAAAATAAATAGATTTCGTTTTGTGTAATATTTATAAGCCTTATCAACATTAATACGTAATGGTTCTCCAGTTTTGTCTCCTTCTTCAATTTTCATCGTTGGTACCCAACTATTGTTTTCCATATTCGAAATCTTTTCACATAATGATATATCCGTTTTGTCAGGAATCTTTTTAAATTGAGATTTTCCAGATGTATATTTAATCATCACCATCTTCTGTTTAACTGTTCTTGTTAATTCTGCTGAATATTGATCATATTCGCTAATGTATGCCTTCTCAAAATCTCTTGTGGTAAGTTTTGCACCACAACATGGGCAAAATACAGTTGATTTTGTCTTCCCAGATTTTTCATCATAGACCGCATCCCAATAGATAAATTCCTGCGAACAATTCTTACATACATAAGCATCTGACCATACTAAATAATTTATATTGCACTTTTGACCATCAACAATTGTTTCATACATCCAACCATATTCATTTTGCACCTTACATAGAATAGGTTCAACTATGGCATAAAATTTGTTCATATCAATTTCTGTTGCATAATTCGAAGCAATGAAAGAAGCAATAGGGGATAAATCTGCTACTATGGTATTTCTTTTTCCCCACTTTGCTTTTTTTACAGAAGAAGCTATGTTTTGTTTGATTTCATAATCGTCGGTATCACATTGTAGCGAAGCTACAGCAGTCATACCTGTTCCACAAAAGCTATCTAATACGATATCGTTAGGTTCGGTATAATGTAGTATATATCGCATTATTGCCATATGCGGTACCTTTGTATGGTATCCATGAGCCATATAGTAAGGGTCATGCTTTCCTTCGCTAACATCATAAGTAAACGGTTCTCTATGATAATCATCCGTATCCTCATCATAAGGAGTCCCATTTTCCCAGATGAACTCCTCGACGAACGGATTCGGGCAAGCCGTATAATAAGGTGGATTCGACAAAGCGATAATGTCCTCATCTGTACCTATTGGAAATCCTTCTATATCGCGAACCTTATCAATATCCTCCTTGGTCAGTTTTCTCGGTTCCATTTATTAAACCTCTCTTTCCTTGCGTTTCACAATAATGCGGAGTTTACTAGGATCTTTGCCTTTGATGTAACCAGCCACAATGTCAGCAACCTTTGATTTAAAGGTATCCACATCACATGGGCCAAGTTCATCCAGTTTCTGCATTAAGTCTTCTGTTGGTATTACCACCGGTTCAAAGCCCTTCAACAGTGCGTTAATGCTCTTGACAAAAAAATCATCGACACGTTTCGGCAGTGTATTAGATGAAATGAAATCATCAATAACCCTCTGCTGGTCAGCTCTCAGGTATTCCTTCTGGCTTGACACAATCGGATCAGAGACTGTGTTCAGGAGTGTCTGTGTCCACTCAGCCACAAGATCGTCAATACGATTTTCCAAGTGGTCCAACTGACCGAATACGTTCTTTACTCTATCGCCAAGGTTATAACGGCAATGAGGGCAAAACGGGTTCGCCTTCAGCTCTTCTGGTGTCAGTTCATAACATACTTTTAGTTCAGACAAGTCCCGCTCGATTGCCGCCAGTTTTGCGGAAGACAAAATCTCAATGGTACGTAGCCTTTTCAAATTAGAAAGAGCAATACTTTCCTGAATCTTGCCACGCCGCTTCGCGTCATCAATATCCAGCCTCTTTTTCTTATGGGAATCGAAGTAGATGGTGATGTATTTTTCTTTTACTTTCGTCAACATAGTGTTGACCTGCTGGGCAGAAGTATCACCGGCAGCACCATCCATGATATCATCCCGAATATCTCGGAAAGCAGCTTTTGCATTATCTACTTCGGATTTGAACTCGGCACCAAGATCTATAAACTCAATATTAGAAATATAGGACACAGCTGAAGCGAAATCCGTTTTGAATATCGTATACTCCTGTATCACCTTAATAAGCGCGATTTGTTTACCAAGAGTTTCTACTTCATCGCTAGAAAGGCTGAAATTGTTCAGTTTTGCCGGAGTATTAAACTTAGCGGTATAGTTGCTAAACTCGTCCCGTACTGCAGCACAAGCCTTCTGTAATATCTTTATCTGTGCTGTGTTAGCTAATGGCTCACCCCACAAATCAAAATCGTTATTTAATTTGTTATTTGCCATTACTGCAGAGTTACAAAGCTCTTGCGCCTTTTTCAACAGTTCGGCCACGCCTTTTTCTCGATCATTCGGATTGTCAAGCAACACCGGATTAATGTCCAGAATCTCAAAAAGTTTTTTTAACTCTGCCATAGAAATCTGAGCGGGCCTAGAGATATATTTGAACTCATACAGATCCGTAACTGCCATCTTAGGAACCTGATCCAGGTTAGATGCCGTAATGGTCGTTCCATTTTTTAATGTAATAACCGCATGGCCGGCATACACCAGTGACAAGAAAATAATTGGCGTGAAAATATTCTCAATTTTAAACTTCTTGTCTATGTAGACATCCATAAAGCGCAGTTCGAACAGATCGGAATAATTCAAAACGCCCTGCGGTGGCAGCTTCTTAATCAGGTCGATATAGTAAGATGCATACTTGGAACCTTCCGGACGTATTTTGTCATCCTTCAAAATGCCGAAACTCTGCAGCATGGTCCTTGACTGCTGTGTCTTTCTACCGGCGAAATAATCGAAAGCAGCACGGGCATGATCAGCCATATTATTGCGAGTAATTTTTGTCTTCATGATCGGATAGTCAGGATATTTATCTCCAAAGTACTCCTCAAAACAAAGGGATGCCACAAGATCAATGGTATCCTTAAAGGTAAAGTCCCTGTTATAGCGTCCTTTCAGGACTTCAATTATCTGATGCTTTTGCCTTTTATACAAAACATCAAAGCAGGTATTTTTGTTTTCACCCAGATATTTCACTAGTATCTTGCGAAGCATTGTGACCTTTGACAAATAGGCATCCTTATCCTTGCCTTCGCTGATCTCTGCGAGGCTGCTTGCCGCCGCAAAGAGACCCGATGTCTCGCGAAAATCAGCCGTAGACTTAAAATACAGATAAACCTCATCTTGAAGATTTTGTACCGTTGTTCCACTTGCATCATATGGTGGCATGATGTGTATATAAAAATCACGCTCCGGTTGGGCAGTGCTGCGCTCACCCGGCAAACCCATAAACAGATAGCCTTCACGGAAAACATTATGGGAATCCCAGTTCAGGTCATATTCGTAAATATTGAAGTTCGTTACATATTGTTTTGCATCCCATTCGAGGCACTGATATACAACAGTATAGAAATACCGGTTCAGCTCGGAATCTGCCATGACAGATGCTTTTTGTTTAATTCTTTCATCATAGTCAATAATTTTGTCGACATCTATGTAATATTGGTTGTTGGCTTCGTTATAAATAATGAACTGGCCAGACACAGTGGTCATGATATCCTTTAATGTGGTTTTCACAACACCCAGCAGGAAATCAGCATCTTGTTCTGGCATAGGTAAAAATAGGCATAGATCGTCTTTAAGGTTTTCTGCTGTCAGGCCAAATTGCACATCTAAACCATTGGTGGTCAACCTGTGTACGCTGAGGGCATAGATGATTTTTATGGCAAGAGGCTTGTAGACAGGTTTCGGGAATGAACGGTTAACGATTTCTTCCAACTGCTGACTGGCATTCACAACACGGCTGATTGTTATATCGCTTTTGAGCAGGCCATTTGATTTGATAGCAGGCCAATAATCATCAAAGGAAATCACGCCGGGTGCGTCTTCAGGAACTTCTGTATCGAAAATATCCTTGATGGTCATAGAAATGTTCTTCAAAATGTGACGGTTTTCAATCAAATAAATTTTAGTAAAAACGTCAATGTAGGAAGGATGAATCGGGAACAGATCAACAAATTCATCCAACTTTGAGGACATGCCTGTATAAAGGCCACAGAACTTTTCCAGGTGCTTCCTGATCAATGCCTTCTGCTCCGGGGTCTTTTTCAAAATACGCTCGGAAACAACATAAGAAGTATCTTCTTTCGTGATAATAATCTGTGTAAAGCGGTCGCTAACCTTTTTGAGTGTATCAGATACAAAACTGAACCTTGGATTATCAAAGATTTTCTCCTGTACACCAAAAATCACACGCATCTTGGATTTGGAACACATTTCACCCAAGGCACGGAAAAACTCAAGGTCTAGGACGATGTCCCTTTCATTGCGGGAAGATAGGTAGGACAAGAACTCGTCCACTACAATCAGGTATCCTTTATCCGGATATTTGGCCGAAAAAGCCATCATCATATCTTTAATGAGCTTTTTATTGTCGCGAACAGTGGAGAAGTCTGGCACATCGAACTTAATGCCGCGCTGTTCGAAATCATCCTGTATAAAACCAAACACTATCTCTCGCAGTGACATGGTAACGCCACCAATTTCAATACGGAGTACCTCATATTTTCCGGCGACTCGCTCCATGCTCTTAGCAAACTTCTTGTTTTGAAGATATTGCAAATTATCTTTATCTGTAGCAATTGAGGAGATAACGGACATCAAGTGCGATTTACCAGTACCATAGTTTCCAACGATCAGCACACCTTTATTATCTACTACTTCATCCATCTGCAGTTGGTCAATCACCGGTACCTGCATACTTTCAGCCATCTTGTCCGACATAACATAAGTTTTGACATATTCTCGTGCCTTGTCCTTATCATCAGCTGCAGTAAGCTGAATGACGTCCTCAATTGGGTTAAAACTTATTAGTTCTGAATACTTCATATCCGCTTTCTCCTCCTATACTTTCTCCTCCTATACAATGCAAGTTACATCATAATCTTCAATGTTGAAGATTTTATAATCCGCATAGCCTTCCTCAGCGTAGAACAACATTCCATCTTCGCACTTTCCAGGCCAGAAAATACTGAACGGCTTTTTCTTACAAGCCATTACCATAATCTTTAGTAAATCCACTTGATATCCCGGATTGAACATTACATCGAAATCTTTTATTGTCACTCCATCAGGTAATGTATCCAGCACTTGACTAAAGCATCGTGCTAATCGCATTGTCCTACGGTTTGGTCGAATCTTTATTAATTTTTCTGCCAAAGGTATATTGACCGAGATAGCCTCACTCTCCACGTTTCCATATGGACAGCAATAAATGATTGGTTTTAACAGCCCTGCTTGCTTTTCCGGAGAAAAGTTGCGGGCTTGAATAATCGCACCCATATATTATCCCTTTCTCAATGATCGCATTTTGCCTGTCCCGTAATAGAACCACCTTTCGGCAGCATCGCAATTAGCATCTTCAACAACTTCCATGATATCGCTGATGTCGCACTTCAATACCGTGCAAATCCGCAATAACACTTCAGTGCTAATGATTTCAGGGAAATCTTAATGTATAAGCGTATATTCAAACTCAATGGTGGCACCAGAATGGTTAGGAGTAAGATCATAGAAACCCCGGTTAATACCGAATACCGGGAACTTCATTAAAAATCTGTTGGCGGTCCGCTCCAGCAGCTCCGATTGAATACCACCGAACAAGATCCTGAGTTTATTCTTATTTATTTGACATAAGATGCTGATTTTCCTTCCATTTATACTAGTATTTATGGGTGTGCGGGAAGTCTGCGATCCTCATTCGAAAGTGATCCACTTGATCATTGAAAGTGATCCACCCTTGATCTATTGAATCTGATCCACTTGATATTGTCCCGTTCGTTGTTATTCGACAAAAGTCGAGTGCTACCCGGTACCGTTGCGAGGGGAAATGTTTTTCTCCCCAAGCTTACTAATTTCGCGGAAACAGAATATACAACAATTTCGAGAAGGAAATTAAGTCAAATTAGAGAATATTATGAAAGTAGGACTAATAGACAATTTGCTCCTGTTTCCCCACATAGTAGATTGCGTAAAGAAGAAGACATTTTGAGCTTTTATGACATTTAGTATATTGGCAAAAAATTATGTCTATCTTGCGAAGTTGAAAAAATTCAATTGGTCAGTCATCAATCCTTCTCAAGGTATTTTTAATGTTATGGAGGATTATATATGAAATCTAATGCACCAGGTCAATTACTAGGATACTCATTGCAATTCCCGCGCACACTATATCATCTTTTAATGTGCTCTCCCGGTGATATTGTTTGTGTTGAAGTACTGGGTGATGTTGCAACTTTGACTTCAACAGGTGAACTACGCTCCGAAGAAGACAAGTCGTCAATAAGAAGTAATCCTATTACAGATAGATCAACTGATCTGTGGAAGACATTCTCATATTGGATATATGCAATAAATGACGGAGACTTAGATGTTGAAAAAACACAATTTGTATTATATTGTAATCACTCTGGAAGAGAAGCAATTGTCAATAGGTTTAATTCAGCAGAAAGTGAATTTGACGCAAAATCGGCTATTAAATTTGCAAAAGAAGAACTGCATGATATAAAACCTTCGCACGAAATATGGAAATATTTCGATTTTGTTGTGAACGATAATGAAGCTTTATTAATTAAGTTAATACAAAAATTTGAACTTGAAATTGGAAATGGTGCAGGTTTTGATGAAGTAAGAAACGAAATCCAAAGACTGCATATCCCTAAAAACAATATCGAATTTATCTTGGACAAACTATGTGGCTGGGTCCTAAGAGTTGTTAATGAAAGTATTGCCGCTAGAACCAATGCGACTATTAGTTGGGAACTGTTTCATGAACAATTTGCAGTTCTAATTGAACGCCTACGCTTTAGAGAATTAATCGATTTTACGTTGCACTATCCAATTCAAAAAAAATCTGTTCAGAGTCAAATGAATACTCGTCCAATATATTTACAACAACTTGAAGTAATAGGGCTTAATGACGAAGATTTACTTCAAGAAGTGTCCGATTATTTACGTGCAAGTGTGAATCGGCAGAAATGGATAGAAGATGGCATTATTGATGAAGAGATTGCTAAAGATTTTGAAGACAGATTAAAAAGGTTTTGGGCAAATCAAAGTAAACGAATCCAGCTTACCGAAAAGAATCTTAATGAAATAGAATTAGGTCAGTTGTTGCTGAGCGATTGTAAGTCCAGACAGGATAACATCAGAGGGGTGTCCCCTCCAGCTTCAACAATTCCTGGCACTTATCATGCTCTAGCTGATGAGCCAACAATAGGTTGGCATCCAAAATGGGAAACCCTTTTCAAAAGGAGAGATGATTTTGGGAACGCTAGTTGATGAAGTAAAGCTTTGGAATACTCCAATAATAGGAGCCTTTTTACTCTGGAGATTTACTCAAGGCTACTGTGATAATCATCAAACTGGTGATGCCCCAATTGGGCTTTTACATTTTGTTGCCAGTGCTATTTTAATCAGCAAGGAATTAATGAAACCAATTAGTAATAAAAGAGCTAATTTACAATCTTATGTTCGAAGCTTTGAGAATACAAAAAACTCCGATATTTTAATATCTTTACAACAACAAATTATAGATAAACGTGAATATACATTGGCGGCAATTGATATTGCAACTGCAGAAGGCTTACTGGTTTGGGATGCAGAAAGTGGGAAACTGTATCCACGCAATCTATCAAAACGTCCAGGTCGTGGAAAAAAATTAAATGTTTTAATGGTTCGAGAAGGTAAAAAAGCTGAAATCCTAGGTAAGTGGTTTTCAGAACATGATATTTCTTCTATTGAATCATACTTAAAGGTGGTTTTCTAATGAAGTTTCAATTAGTAAAGTTAATTATTTGGCCTAAATCTTCAGAGTTTGCGCCTAAAATAATACCGTTTAAGTTAGGGGTAGTGAATGTAATAACTGGAGCATCTCGAACAGGCAAATCTGCTATCATTCCAATTATTGATTATTGTCTTGCTTCGAGTGATTGTTTTATCCCTATTGATATAATACGTGATTATGCTTCTTGGTATGGCGTGATCTTTCAAACCGAAATTGAACAAGTTTTGATTGCCAGAAAGGCTCCAAAGGGGAAAGCTGTATCAAATGATTTTTATTTAGCACGCGGAGAATTAGTTTGCATACCTCCGATTATTGAAGAGCCAAATGAAAATACTGTCGGAATAAAGCATATGTTGAACACCATTGCATCTGTTCCCTATCTTACGTTGGATGGATCAGATAGTGGTAATGAAAAATACCAGGCTAGGTTGGGATTTAGAGATTTAATGGCATTAGTATTTCAAAATCAGGATATTGTCGCAAACCAAAATATTTTGTTTTATAAAACTCATACTCATGAACATCGAGAAAGATTAAGAAATTGGTTCCCGTTTATATTAGGAGCAGAAAACATTGATATTTTATTAGCAAGGCAAAGACTTCAGTTTGTTGAAAAAAAACTTGACCAGTTGAGAAAAGAATATATAAAAGTTAAAAATGTCTCAGCGTCCTGGATGGCAAACATTACTGGCCATCTAAAGATAGCGAATGAATACGGAATATTAAATAAAGAGATCTCCGATTCAAGTGATCCGGAAGAATTATTATTACTAGCCAAAAGCATATTGGAGAATATTCCTGAGCATTCAAAAACTAAATTTCATGATATCGATACGGCCAATAAAGAGATAGCGAAACTTGATACTGAAGAAGAGCAGATTAGTCATCAAATCGGTATAACTAAAAAGAGGCTTAATGACGTTAAACGTCTGAAGTCAAGTTTCGAAGATTATGGAATTGCTCAGAAAAAAAGAGCTGATCGATTGCAAATTTCACAATGGTTGGAAAGCATAGCACAGGAATCCTCCGTTTGCCCTGCATGTGGAAGTTCCGAACATCCAAGTACGAAAAATGAACTTTTGAAGATTATTGAAGCATTCAAAAAATATGAGGAAGGATCGAGGAAAGTGGTTGAAGTTCCCACTTCGTTTGCACGAGAAGAAGAACGAATAAAAATAAAATTGCAACAGCTCTTAGAGAAAAAAGAAACGCATCAAAAACGATATGACTTATTAGTGGCTCGTGATGATAATGCTCAGCAGGAATTTCAACGCAAAAAAAATATGTTTTTGTTCCTCGGTCATTTAAAAGCAACAACGGAAACTTTGGAAAGCCTTGTTGATAGTGGCGATCTGCAAAAGGAGATAGCAATTCTTGAAAATGAATTTGATAAATTAATAAATTTAGTGGATCGTGGAGCAATACAAAAGCGTGTAAATAAAGCAACAGCAGCTAACGATTGGAGATATCGCTGGCACTATACAAAACGTTCGTAATGATTACCCGATGATCTCTGATATAAAAAAATACAGAATAATTATCAACATGCATCTGTCTGAGTCCCGCTCCCCGCTTAGGCGGGGGCTAATCTTTTTACCATTTTTACAACTCCCAGGATATTTATCGCTCTTCGAAGATTATAGGCTAGAAAGCTCAACGCCGATTCTGTATTTACCGACAGTAATCCCCTGGTCAGAAAATAGCTGTAACCCCATATCCCTTTTATGGTGCCATAGGGGTGCTCTACGATCATCTGCCTTTGGGCATATAGTTCTTTGTTTTCTCGTGTTCTTTTGTCCACTTCATTAAGAAGTGCCTGATCAACATTTCGCAATATTGTTCTTCCCTTCTCGGAACTGGTACACCGTTCCTTGAACTCACAGGTTTTGCATACACAAAAGTTATTGTATTCCTGGTACTCAACATCTTTTATTTTCCTAATCCGGCTGGGATATAGTGTCTGGCCAGCAGGACATGCGTAAGTGTTTTGATCTTGATTATATTGAAAACGATCTGGGTAAAATTCTGGGTCCTTTCCACCACCGGCTTGCTTTTGTTTGGCTACATAGGCTTCAATGTCCTTGTCGTCACATTCTTTGAGATCATGGCTGCTGTAATAGCCTTTATCGGCAAGAGCCTTTATTTCATCAACACCCAATATCTCTTTCGCTTTTTGGCCCATCACGCTGAGTTGTCCATGATCAGTCGGATTATTAATGACTTCGTAATCTACGATTAGTTTGTTCTTCTGGTCTACTGCTGTTTGTACGTTGTAGCAAACATTTAATCCGTTATTATTGACTGCCATCATCCGGGCATCAGGGTCAGTGGTGGAGATTTCGTTAACTTTCTTTTCTTTCATTTCCTCTTGCATAGCTTGTTATTTGGCTTTGCGCTCTTCCAGCTCCTCTATCCGCTTGTTGATTTCATCGACACTAGGAACATGAGTATCGGTTTCTTCCTCGTCGCTATTATCCAGTTCGTTTAAATAGATGGAGATTTTTTCGTCAATGTAATTCAGGTGCTGCTTTACCTTTTTCTTGCTGAAATTGTTGCGTTTAGAGTTGCTGGCTCCGAATTTAGAGCCGTCTACAGCTATTACTTCACATCCGAACAGTTCCCATTCCTTACATAGCATGTTGAATTGTTTGAAAACATTTTTGATCGCCTTCTCGTTGTCTTTACGAAAATCAGCAATGGTTTTGAAGTCTGGTTTAAGCTTGCGAAGCAGCCACATCAGCTCAAGGTTTCTTCCTGCTTCGGTTTCTAATTTTCTTGATGAACGGATTCGGTTTAGATATCCATACAGGTAAAGTTTTAAAAGATCTCTAGGATCATATGATGGTCTGCCGATATAATTAGGAACGGCTCTATTAAAACCCAACTCTTTCATGTCTAGGGAGTCTACAAAAGCCTTGATGACTCGGACTGGATTGTCCAAAGTAATATAATCATCTATTGCCTCTGGAAATAGGGTGATTTGGTTGATGTTTTCGCCTTGTATATAAGCCATTTTCTCTCCACCTCTCTATTGCTTTATATTTCTACATTTATCACCCTAAATCCTTCTTTTTTCACCCTATTTATCTCTCAAAATCCATTTTTTATGGTGAATTTTCACGCAGTCTGACGGTTCTCGCGTCCCACATGTTATTAATCAGAGGATCTTAACCCAGCAATACTTCATCTGGGTGACAGAACCAGCCAAGACAGTCCCTATAGCTGGTCTGCGGACAACGAGATTTTATCGAACCAGATATTCGTGGCTGTAGTTATTTATTTTCCTCCTCCTTGATATCGAATCCACCGCTGAGAATAAAGTCTTTGAGTAGTTTTTCGATTTTGATGCTCAGCCGGAATGCCGGGATCCTCCTACCTTCTACCGCTACAAAGTAATCTGCTGCTTTCTCCCTGACTACGGTTTTCTTCAGGTCGTCGAACCTACCGTATTCATTGATGCTCGCTTCGGTGGCACCGAGATTCATAAGGTTTTCCAGCTTGAGAATATCAATCCCTAGAACGTTAGCTAATTGGCGAATTTGCTCGTTTTTAGCACGGAACTGGTATTCAGTGATGTAGTCCCTGAAAGGCTTACCGTCCTCGATTTCGGCATTTCCGCTTTGCACATCATGGATAAAGATGTTCGCATATTTCTGTTCTTCTTGGGTAAGGGTCGCAAAAGATTTATGCAACTCGTCCAGGGTTTCTTGAAGCTGGTCTTGATCGATATCGTCTTGGCGCAGCACTTTAAGATATTTCTCAAAGCGTGAGTTCATGTAATTGGTATCAATTCTGCCGGTGTCGATGGCTACTAGATGGCCATCGATATCAAATGGAATATCACCACCGCCACCCCCGTCTCTTTCTGTAAACAGCTCTTTGTAACGCAAAGCTAAAATTAGATAGGTGTTCTCATCGAATGTCATATCGACCACTTTTTTCAGATCATCAGAATGATTTATCTGCTTTTCCCAGGCAAAACCTTGTATCTTTGCCGCTTCCAGATAGTCATTTAGACTACTGAACAGCTTGGCAAACCTGCCGCACTCGTCCACATCGTCTGGTAGGCGGGAAAAGGCCGGGATACCTGCCGAAGTGAACAGACGTGAAATATCTGCGAAGATTTGATTCATCTTCTCCAGGTTGT
>DIQC01000065.1:64630-68283 GCA_002426495.1 Thermacetogenium sp. UBA5472 | reverse complement strand
TCCAGATGTTCCACGAACAATCCCAGTGGCTTATTGCCTGAGTAGAGAGCCACCGCATTGCTTATGTTTCGTTCCATCGTACTGGGATAACGATAATAGCGAATCGTGCCGAAAGGCTTATCTGGCCCAAACAGACGGTTAGTACGAGAGAACGCCTGAATGATATTCTCATATCTGAGCACCTTATCCATGTATAAAGTGTTCACCCATTTGGAATCAAAGCCTGTGAGCATTTGATCGACAACAATCAAAAGGTCAATCTGTTTTTCAGGGGTTCGTTCGATACGCTCATAGGGTCTTTTGTGAGCTAAGCGGGCTGCAATATCCTTCTTGAATTTCCCATGAGTAGCTAGGGTAAAGTCCTGCTCATACCTTGCATTGTAATCTTCCAGAATCTCAACAAGGCCGTCTTCCTTGAACTTCACGCCGCCATGATTATCGATGTTGGGATCAAAGAGTGCCGTGACATTCAAGTCCGGCTTCAACTCTTTGATGAGTCTGTAATACTCGATGGCTTCCGAGATGCTGCTGGTAGCAAAAAGCGCATGAAACTTCGAGGCACGGCTCAACCGTAGCCAGTTATCCAAAATATCCCGGATAACCATTTTCCGGTGTTCGGCGCGCTCATACTGTTCTCTCGGCAGATAGTCTTCAACACCTTTGACGTATTTGCCGCTCTTTTCACGGTATCCCGCCATTTTTACTTTGACAGTATCCATGTAGTAGTAATATTTTTTTGCTTTCTCCGGGTCTTTGATGGCTTCTTCTTCTGTAGCAGCATTCGCCATCTCCAGCGCCACCGCCTTACGCAGATCAATGTCCTTATATGTCAACACCTTATACGGGTCGAAGCCGAGCACATTCCCGTCACGAATACCGTCAGCGATGCTATAGCGGTGCAGCTCATCACCAAAGACGGTGGAGGTCGTATTCTTCTTTTTCTGGTTTTCCTTCTGAATAGGCGTACCGGTAAATCCAAAAAACACAGCATCAGGGAAGGTCTGTTTAACGGTGATCAACATATCGCCAAAAGTTGAGCGATGTGCTTCATCCACAATAAAAACGATGCGCTTCGAGTTCATCGCCTCAATATCAGCAGCATTCAACCCGCTTTCTTCGTCCTTAATGTTGCTCATCTTTTGAATAGATGTGACAATCAGCGTATCGGCAGGGTTCTTACTTTTCAGCTTCGTGATAAGGGCGTGGGTGTCCTCAGTCGCCTGAACCTCTTCATTATCTTCCGCAAAAGCACGATACTCACGAAGCGACTGCGTACCAAGCTCAATCCTGTCCATCAGGAAGATTACCTTGTCGGCATCCTTCGAGTTAGCGATAAGCTGGGCAGACTTAAAGCTCGTCATCGTTTTGCCAGAACCTGTTGTGTGCCAAATATAGCCACCCAGCAGATGCTTATCACTCCAGTCAATCTTTGACACACGGTCAGAGATAGCATTGGCCGCATAATACTGATAACTGCGCATAATTTTAAGAACGCCATCAGAATCATCGGCAACCGTGTAGAAACCAATCATCTGATGAGCCATCGGAATCGACAAAAGATATGTCGCGATATCCTTCCAGTTATTAATGGGCTCGTTATTGAAATCTGCCCAATGGAAATAAAAGTCCTGGTTGAAAACGCCGTCTGGGCCGGGATTAGCAAAATAGACCGTCTCTTCCGGCTGCATCGCCACAAATATCTGCACCAAAGAAAAGATTCCCGTGAAGATACCCTCATCGGAATACTTCTCAATCTGGTGATAAGCCTGGCTCACAGGAATGCCACTCTTTTTGAGCTCCACATGAAACACGGGCATGCCGTTAATAAGTAGCATCAAATCGCCACGGCGGTCGCCCAGGATCTTCGACTTAGACTTAAACTTGGGCTGCTGGGCAATCTGGTATCTACTTTGTCCAGCGGCTATTTCGCGGCGGTCATAAATCTTGAGGCTCACTTCTTTGCCAAGATGTAAAGGATCATCCGGGTTATCACGGGTAATGGAGACCGTCTTGCCGTTAATAAAGCCATTGAGCTTTAAGGGAGTACGAAGAGCCATAACTTGCTCTAGAATCTGCTGCATCTCTGTATCTGTCAAAGGAGCGTCATTCAAACGATCGATACCACGATTATTCTCAAAGAGGATGTCTGCCCAGTTTTTGAGCAAAGCTTCTTCAGTCGGATATTTCAGAACATGATTTTCCCAACCTTTATTTTGCAAGGCAGCAATCATAGCTGCTTCAAATTCTGCTTCGGTTTTGAATATCAAAGAATCACGCTCCTATCTTATACAAACATCTTCTCAAGACAAGCTTTTTTCACATTTTGCAATTTTTCAAGCTCGCACTGTTTCCAGGAAGGATTACAAACTATCTCAAAATTGCTCGACCTACTGTTCGTTTTTGAGATTTTCTGTTTTATAGACATTGTAGCCCTCGTAATGATAGCTTGCATCAATACCCTTCATAAAAACTTCGCGGTCATTGATTTTATCGGTAAGAGCTGCTTTAAGAAGCACCTTGATTTCAACATCCTTAACGGGACTTCTTTCCATGGCAGAAAGATAATCTTCTTTATCGACTTTGTTCCAATCAACAACTAACCGCAATTCTTTTTTCAATATGGAATCAAGCCAAATCCTTGCGCCTCTGCCGTTCCCCTCTCTGAAGGGGTGAGCCACATTCATCTCAATATATTTTTCTATAATTTCGTCAAAGTCCGATTGCGGCATTTTTAAAATATTGTCGAGGGCAGCTGTAAGATATATAACGGGTACAAAGCGAAAACTTCCTTTTGCAATGTTCACATCACGTATTTTTCCGGCGAAGTCATAGATTTCATCGAACAAATACTTATGTATTTTGGATAACCCCTCAAATGTTCCGACTTCAAAGGTATCCAGCAAACCCGTTTCAAACAGTTTGAGAGCCTTTGTTTTGCTGATTTTCTCCTCAACACGGGCAAGTTCCGAAGAATCGGTAATACCCAACTTGTTTTCTAAAGCCATAACTTTCTCCTTTCTTATCAGACAAACATCTTTTCAAGCATAGATTTCTTAATATTTTGGAGTTTTTCCAACTTACACTGATGAAGGGTGATGAGGTGGTCAAGCTTGCGAAGAAAGGCACCGATTTGAGATTGTTCCTCCACTTTCGCTGGTATATTGAACTCTGCTTTTGAAACCAAGTTCCAGTCCGAACGGGGCATTTTTGTTCCTGTAGACTGATTTGCTATCATTTGGAAAGCAGGCGTCTGAATTAAGTAATAAACATATCCGCTATTTGCGTTTATGGCTCTTAGCACCCAGAAATCACCCACTGCAATGCCTGGAAAGTCTGCCAATAGCCAGTTTTTGAGATACGGACGGAGTTTGCCAAAAAGGATATCGTCCTTCCCAAAAGCAATACCAACCTTGCTGCTTTTCTTCTTTGAGAAGCCCTCATTGAGCGCACCTTGACCGGCGACAATATCCTCATATTCGACTCGTGGCAGGCCAGCATTTATGCTCATATCGGATAGCCTTATCACCGATGCCGATAGCTTACGATGTTCCCAAGCGTCAGTAAATCCGGCAAATCGAATCTCTGGAACATTGCTGCCGTTTTGGGGAAACATTTTTTCCAGCATTGCTTTTTTAACATTTTTGAGTTTCAAA
>DIQC01000065.1:63218-64475 GCA_002426495.1 Thermacetogenium sp. UBA5472 | reverse complement strand
CTGATGAAGGGTGATGAGGTTGTCTATGTTCTTGAAAAACGAGGCAATTTGTGTCTGCTCACCGAGATCTTTCGGAACTATAACGCAGAGTTGCGACATCGACTTTTGGCTCACACCTTTGGCTGTCCCACCACTTGATAGCGCTGATAGCGCAGCAAACACGTTTGGGGAGCGCAATAGAACAAACAAAAAATCGTCCGTTATCATTTCAGGCTGAACATCAAAAGCTATTGTTCGCTGACTAAGGATATATGGCATATTATCAGGCACTTGGGCGACATTTCCCATTGGTGCTTCGGTCGTGAAAAGCACCTGACCTTCTCTTAATTCATGCCCTGTCATCCATTTATCATATAGCTCTTGATTTCCATAATGGGCATCTACAGACGGGTCTATATAGCCGTCTTTTACATTCAGGGCAGAGAGAGCTAAGTACCCTGATTCGCTCCAATCAAGACCGAGCTTTTTGGGTGTCCTTCCTCTGAAATCAATAATATTTCTGACGTTATCAAAGAGCCTCCGCTGTTCCCAAGCATCACTAAACCCTTTGAACCTAATGGCAGGCACTTTTGCTTTTTCAGCCATATCACTCACCTCCCAGCAGGGCTTTCAGTTCAGTTAGTCCCTGCATATCCACATCGCTTCCGGTGAGCTGGTCAAGCATGGATACGAGCGTTGCTTCTGTTTCTGTGATTTCATCTTCTACATCGGAGAAGGTGGTGGCGTATTTATCCGCCAGTGCCTGCACCTTCGCTGCGAGGTTGTCGAGGATGGCTACAGGCAGCTGTTGTAATCCTGCCATCAGCGGTGTGATCCACTTCTTTTCCAGCAAAGAGCAAACTTGCTCGTCTGCCAGATTTTCAATGGTTTCTTTTGTGAGTGAGTGTAGTTTGGCTGAATCCGTCTTAATGACTCTTTTTAAGTCCTTTTCTTCATCGAGCAAGGTTTTCATAGCAAAGAGTTTGCCCTCTGGGCTATCCTCTGCGTAGTCTGCCACATCTTTCCCCTTGAGCAACTCCTTAGCCGCTTTATTCACAGGACTTGTCAGAAATGCGGTGTTGTCGTCATTCAAAACATCAGTCAAGTCTTCTTTTTCTTCTTCCGTCAGCGAATCAAACATTTCTTGCTGCTCGGCAGTGACCTGTGTGAGACGGTCTTCTTTTACTTTTAAAGCTGCCGCTTCCTCGTGAAGAAGCGTTTCTTGCACTAGGTCAAATGAGATGATTCTGCCTAGCCAGCCTTCTTGAACTTCGACAT
>DIQC01000065.1:57127-63035 GCA_002426495.1 Thermacetogenium sp. UBA5472 | reverse complement strand
GTTTGGATCATTTCCAGGTCAACCGCTATCTTGACCCACTCATCATTAAGGAGCTGATATGCCTTGTATTCATCCACCAACGGCACAGGTGCGAGACGACTAAAGATTTCACAGCTAAGCACAGCTTCTTCTTTGGAAATGTTCAGCGTTTCCATACCGTCCACAAGGTGGCTATACAACACGGCATCAAAACCGGCGAAAGCTCTTGCATAGTGTTCTTTGAAGGAGACCACATTCGGATGGTTCTTGATGATGTCCTTGAGATTGCCCTCTGCGATATGTACATGCTCGCCAGAGTCCTCCGTAAATAAAGCAGTCTTCAGCTCAGGAAAGGCCTGCCAGTGGGCAGAGAGTTCATCAATTTCCTTTTTTGGTATGCCTCCGAACATGGTAGCGTAAATGTCCCAACTTTCAGGAGCCTCGGAAGAATCCACATAGCGTGGGATGTTGAGATTGTATTCGTTATTCCGAATCTCGCTACGGCTAACCACACGAGCGAACTTCGGCACATCCTTACGATTAGCTACCGTATCGGCGATTCGCTTGATATCTGATGTCTGAAGTTTGTTGTTTTTACCAACCTTCATGAAACCCTTGGAAGCGTCAATGATGAGCACGTCCGTATTCGCACGCTTTTGCTTAAGAACCATGATGATGGTTGGTATGCCTGTGCCAAAGAAGATATTGGCCGGCAGTCCGATGATGACATCGATATGGTTGTTCTCAATCAGGTTTTTCCTGATTTCGCCTTCTTCGCCACCACGGAATAAAACGCCATGCGGAAGAACGATGGTCATGATGCCATCGGGCTTGACGTGATACAGAGCGTGCAGCAAAAAAGCGTAGTCTGCTTTACCTTTTGGCGCGAGTCCAAAACGAGCATAGCGTGGATCAGTGTCTTTGTCTTCCGAATCCCAGTTTTGAGAATAGGGCGGATTGGAAACCACCGCATCCACATAAAGCGGGTTATAGGTGCCGACCGGGTCGTTATCTTCAAAATATGGCCAGTCCTCCTCCAGTGTATCTCCGTTGCGAGTCGTGATGTTTGACGGCAAAATGCCACGCATGACCAGATTCATACGGGTAAGGTTGTACGTGTTTTGTTTTAATTCTTGAGCGTAGTATTTGATGTTGTTATCATTATCGATGTGCTTGGCAACGCTGCGCCCGATATTAATTAGCAGGCTGCCCGAACCGCTCGTCGGATCGTAGATCTGGATTTCCTTACGATCTTTCAGGTGATCAGCAACGATTTCACTCATCAAAAGCGATACTTCATGCGGAGTGTAGAATTCACCGGCTTTCTTGCCTGCGTTCGCTGCAAAGTTGGAAATGAGATATTCGTAGATGAAGCCTAAAACGTCATAGTCCTGTTTGCCGTCCATCGGTATATCTTTAATCAGCTGAATGAGATCACTGATGGCTTTAGTCTGTGAGCCAGAGCTTTCACCCAACTTGGATAGACCTGTTTGCAGGGTCTCAAAAATGTTCTCAAAGACTTTTTTGTAATTACTGTCAATCAGGCGGTTGAAAGCAGAGAGCGCATCACGCACATTAGAAACATCAAAATCTTTGCCCATTGACAGCCAAGTAGAAAGCAAGTCTTTATAGGCGATGAAATAGCCGATATTGCCTTGAATGTACTTGACGGTTTCAGCATCTTCTTCACTTAAGGACTTGATGTCCTCAGCGGTAGCGCCTTTGTTTTGCATGAAGCGGACTTCTTTATCCGACAGAAATTTATAAAAGATAAAGCCAAGAATGTAGTCCTTGTATTCGTTGGCCTCTATTTTAGAACGCATCTTATTTGCAGATTCCCATATTTTTGTTGCTAGTTGCTGCTTATTCACTCATGTAGCCTCACTTTCTAAACAAGAGAATCACTGTTATGCGTTCTCATCGTCTTCATCTCTAACAGTTTCGAATAGAGCCTCAACCTTGCAGTCGAGCGCTGTGGCAATTTTGATCATAATGTCAATTCTATACCAACATCAATCAGTCAGCCCCCCCCCCCAAAACATCTCCCAGAGTTTGTCTACTTTATTTTTCAGCTCGCCTGTTATCATGTCTCTCTCCCTTTATCCCACTGATTATTATCTATTACTTAGAGTTTTTCTTGCTCCGGCCATCCTTCGGTTTTTGCGCATCCTTTGGAATGACCCATGCATTGCCGAAACGAATAACTCCCGGAATACGGCCTTTGGCACATAACAGCTGCACCTGGCGAGGCGTAACACCCCATTTTTGAGCAGCCTCTTTTGTTGTCATTCCATTCATACTTTTCATACTTCAAAATCTCCTTGGAAAGATATGCTATTGTAATTATATCGCAGGAACGAAATGTATACAATCAATTTTGACGAGATGTGGAAGGAGGTGGAATGATTGATACTGAAAAACACGAAAAAATGATTGTTAAGACAACCCTGGTTCTTGGTACATGGGAGACGTGGGGACCATTTTTTTTTGGGAAGTTAGTAAATCTCCCACATTAACTTCACACGTTCCGGGAACGTACTAAGTGTTTCGATTGCGTCAGCTATTCTGTTATATTGTCCCATAGCCGTTACCGGTGACTGTAACTGATCTGCAATATATTTATATATATTCTCCATATCAGAAAGTGCAATATCAGTGATTTGAATCTTATACTGCTTCATTCATGTGTGTCCCGAAATCTCTGAAAGGCATCAGATACATTATGCACATTACCTTTTTCGATATCGTTGTATCCTTCCCTTAACTTCGTATGAATTTCTTCTGTTGTCATTAAGTCGGCATTTACGGAAGCCGGTATTTTGGGAAGTTTTACAGCAAAAGGTATTCCGCCGATCATTGCAATCTGTTTCAGATAAATATCTATAGCAGTGGACATAGGCATACCAAGTTGTGAAAGTACTTCCTCAGCCCTTTTTTTAACATCCGGATTTACTCTCAGATTCAAAGTAGTCGTTTTTTCCATATGAATCATCTCCTTCAATGAACATTGTAACGCTTTTGTCGTTACAGTTCAATATATAATGGCTGCCACAGAGGTGGCCCCCTGGCTGGTCAAATCTTGTCCCCTCATAGTCACCATCTATTTTTACACTTTTAACATCTTCCGCTCCAATTTCTTGTAGCTTTTCAATAGCCACTGGTCCCCATTCATAGTAATTTAACTTGTCTAAACCTTGAGACATAACTTGACATAAGATTAGGGATTAACTTTAAAAATCGATGAAATTATTCTGTTTTCAAATATCAGACAAATACTAAACAAAATTTCTATTCCAATCATCATAATTGCAATCACATAAGGTTCAAAATTAACACCAATCATAAGTGATAAAATTGGTATTAAAATAGCAAACGCTATATAAGATTTAGACTTATATAGCCAACCATATGGTAACAAATGTGCCCCAAAAATCATTGCGATTATCATTAGCATTTTTTCAGGTAATGTCGCATATATCCACATAGCAATTAGTAAATATAACAGTTGGTTTACAGAAAAAAAACCCCCAAATTAGTTAGCGGATTTTCTTTGTTTTGAAAATCCACCTTAATTGCCTTCGATATTAAAAATGCTAAAGGCATTAATGGTGCTGTGGAACAAAAGGTTAATAAGTTCTTAGTCAGGATAGGTAATGATGTTAAATGAATAATCAGTACAGTACACCAAATAATAATTGATGCTAATATAAAGTGTAAACCTTTTTTTTGCTTAATTGCGCAATCCAATTGTAATTCCTCTAGGTTCATAATCAATCCTCCACAAATAAAATCAACTTCCTTGTTGCACATTTAGATGATGTCTCATGTTTAAGGTTCAATGATAAATGTCTTTATTCCTGCAATTAGTGAAGGGAATTGTTAGTGCAATAGGGTCAGCAAGCAATATGTAAGAATTGGAAAAGACTATTCAGACACTAGTCCAACAGATTGCTGCTCGGTTGCTGGAGTTTACCCTAGATGAGATAGACAAGAGCCTAGCCGAAAAGCGAGAACCCGGGAAATATCTTTGAGGTCTGAGGTGGAGTAATAACCTTTATCGGCCAGAGCTTTTATTTCATCAACAATTCTCTTCTCTATAGTGCGGGGCATCCCGCCATTAACTTGCCAAACTAAACAAAAAATGGCAAACGGCTGTGTCTTTGCCCATGCTGTGCCTCCTCTCAAAACTTGAATTCTTTCCGGTACCACTCATGAAGGTCTTCGGTCTCATAATGTACTAATCGGGCATTATATTAATGAGTTTCTATTATTCAACAGATTTTAAGGATTCCGCCATATTGATTATTTCTATTTTCTTTTTGAGCACCAAGTTCACCAGAAATGTAATCATAAATGTGATCAGGAGTGCACCAAGATAACTTGCCCCAAATATCTGCTCTTTGAAAGAGACCGCATCCACATCAATCTTGTTCATAATAAACCCATGAAGCAGCTTGCCAAGGCCTAAACCAAAGAGGGCGCCAATTACCGTCAGTATGATGGTCTCCCGAAAAACATATGCCTGCGTCTCCCTGGAGTAGAAGCCAAGGACTTTGATTGTTGCAATCTCACGGCTGCGCTCCATGATGTTGATGTTGTTCAGGTTATATATTACGACAAAGCCAAGAGCTCCCGCACAGGCGATAACCAACAAGATGATATAGTTCAGACTCTGCATCATGTTGTCCACCATGACTCGTATGTCGTTGAGAACGGATACGACAGCAACATTGTCTCCCTTGGACAGCAACGCGGATACCGAGTGGAGGTCCTTTTCATCTGTTGCAGCATATGCATTTTGGTAGAGTGGTTCTTCCCCAAACAATTCTTTATAGGTTTCACCCGTCATAAACAGGTAGCTGCCCATATAGCTCTCATATATGCCCCCTACTTCGATGTCTGCCATTTCAGCTTCATTGATTCTGATGGTGATGGTATCTCCTGGAGTCACACCAAATTCCTTTGCCAGCTTATCGTTTATGGCAGCTTTCTCAAATGTGGGATAAGGCACGGTTTCACCGTCTAAATACAAGCCAATTACCTTTGTGATATCTGGGTCATCTGTTGCAA
The DNA here is from genome assembly GCA_002426495.1 of Thermacetogenium sp. UBA5472. Lineage (GTDB taxonomy): Bacteria > Bacillota > DSM-12270 > Thermacetogeniales > Thermacetogeniaceae > Syntrophaceticus. The sequence continues at coordinate 57,986 of DIQC01000065.1, read as the reverse complement.
CGGTAGAAACCTTCTTTGTCCGATTTCCCTGAACCACTTCCACCTCATCGGTGGAGACAAATACACATTCCGATAATACATCCGGATAGACCTCGATAAATTTCTCTCTTTCCTCCCTGCTTTGCGCTTCGGAAAAAGAGATATTATAATCATATGTCAAAATGGCATCAAATTGATCATTGGCAATATTACGGATGGAGTCACCGATCCCCAATGCTGCCAATACCAATGCCGTACATCCTGCGATACCCAGCACAGTCATAAAAAAACGCCTTTTATTGCGCAGAATATTACGAATTGATGCCTTATGAAGGAAACTGATTCGGTTCCAGAGGATCGGTACGCGCTCCAACAGCACACGTTTTCCGGCCGGGGGAGCTTTTGGGCGAATTAGCTCCGCCGGCACTTGCAGCAACTCGTTTTTACAGGAAATATAGGTCACACCGACTGAACATAGCAAGGAAACAACCAGGGAAATGACAGCCAGCTGTATATCGAATACATATTCAATGGATGGTGAAAACCCGTATATCATACTATAGGCTTCCCATATTGCAATGGGAAAGTACTTTGTTCCCAACAGATATCCGATAACACACCCCAACACAGCTGCACTGCCGGAATAGAAGATATATTTTCGGGCAATCGCACCATTGCTGTACCCAAGGGCTTTCAGTGTACCGATTTGCGTACGCTGCTCATCCACCATCCTGGTCATGGTAGTCGAACAAACCAATGCGGCCACCAGGAAGAAGAAAATCGGGAGAACTTTTGCAATCCCAGCTACGATAGAGGAATCGCTTTCAAAATTAGCATACCCTGCATTGTAGCTCCGATCCAATACATGGACAGTGGGCTC
>DIQC01000065.1:53812-56865 GCA_002426495.1 Thermacetogenium sp. UBA5472 | reverse complement strand
CATCTTTCGCTTCTTCTTTTGCATCCTCATATTCCAAAAGGCCTTTTTCATATTCGGATTTTCCTTCTTCCAAGGCAGCCTTTCCCGTCCGGATGTCCTGTTTGTTTTTTTCTATTTGCTCCCTGCCGGAATCCAATTGGGATTTTGCATTTACCAGCTGCACTTCTGCAGCTGCAAACTGACGAGATGCCTCATCCTTTCCCTGTTCGATTTCCTTTTGTCCGGCATCAAGCTGTGAGAGAGAGTTTTGCAATGCGGCATATTGCTGAATCATGCCGGTGGCTTCTATTTCAGCAACAGCTGCCCTTGTCTGATCCAGTTGGCCTTGAAGAGAGATAAATTCCTCACTGTCCGGATTACTGATCTGAGAGAGGGCAGTCTCCAGGGAAAGGATTGTTTCCGTCAGTTGAGTATGCTGATCCAATAAGCCGCTTTCTTCAATCTGTGAGATGGCAGAGATTATGGATTTACGGCCGTCGTTGAGCTCAGCCTGACGAGACTCCAGAACAGCTAGGGTATCCGCCTTTTCCGTTTCATATTCCTTAAGGGCTTTCTCATAATCTTGAACAGATTTGTGATATTCCCTTTCGGCCTCAGCGATCTTCCTTTCTCCCTCTCTGAGTATTTTTTCCTGCTTCTTGATTTCCTGGTCGGCATCCGTCAGCTCTGCCCAGGCCTGATCTAATTCCGCCTCTGCATCGGCCTTTTCCGCCAGGTATTTCTCATGGGCATCCTCGTATTCTTTTTGTGCATCAGATACCTTTTTCCGGGCATCCTCTACATCCTGATAGCGGAGCTCCCCTCTATACTCCAATGCTTTCTCCAAAGGTTCTTGCTTTGCGGAAATCAAGTCTTTGTATTCCTCACTGTAAACTTCGCTGTTGCCCTGCAGGCAGATCAGAATCTCAGTATAATATTCCGTCGAAAACCCGTCTTCCGGCAGGCTAACAAATGCATAGACAGAACCGTTGGCAAGACTGGTGGTCCCCCGTTCATTATTTAAGTAATTCACAGAGTCTGCAATTCCGACAACGGTATATTCCTTATAAGCAAAAGCCTTAATGGTATCCTCATCATTGGCGGAAGAGATACGAATCTTTGAGCCAACGATATCCTCCGAAAAGAATTGGGAATCCAGCACACACTCATTTCCTGCCTCTGCCATTCTTCCGTATGAGATATTCAGCCGGTTGACGGAATCGGTTATGGAATGAGCCTTTAAAACAACTTCCCCTTCCGTACCTATATCTGCGATGAAATCCAGGGATACAGCACCTTCGGCGGTGATGCCATCCTGCTCGGCAAAGTACTGTACATCCTCTCTAGTCAGCCCTAAAGTAGAGAGCAAGCGGTAGTCATACAGTTGCTGTTCAGAAACATAGTTGTCCAGATTTTTTACCATAGCAGTCTTTGTGATTTTCAATCCGGCAAAAAAGCCTGTACCAAGGGCGATGATTGCCAGAATAGCAATATATCGCTCCCAGGTATGCCTGATTTCACGACGGTTGTTCTTACGCCATGCGGAGTTTCGTATCATTACCATTCGATTTCCTCTATCGGCAAGGCCTTATCATTTTTCTGGACGGAGACCACCGTTCCGCTCCTCATCCGGATGATACGGTCGGCCATGGCAGTCAGTGCAGAATTGTGGGTGACAATGGCCACCAGCATTCCGTTTTTTCGGCTTTGGTCCTGTAGCAGCTTCAGGATTTGTCTTCCGGTCTGGTAATCCAAAGCCCCAGTAGGCTCATCACACAGCAGCAATTTCGGATTCTTTGCCAGAGCCCTGGCAATAGCTACCCGTTGTTGTTCTCCACCGGAGAGCTGTGCCGGGAAATGATGAAGCCGGTCTTCCAGGCCGACGCTCCAGAGCGCCTGCTCTGCCGGCAGGGAATCCTTTAGCATCTGTGTTACGATCTCTACGTTTTCAAGAGCTGTAAGATTCGGAATGAGATTATAAAATTGGAATACAAAGCCGATATCCTCACGGCGAAAAGCAGTCAGCTCATGCTCGTTAAAAGTGGAAATCTCCTTATCCCCCAAAATTACTCTTCCGGAGGTTAGAGTATCCATGCCTCCCAGGATGTTCAGAAGCGTTGTCTTGCCGGCGCCTGACTGGCCTACAATGACACAAATTTCTTCTTTTTCAATATCAAAAGAAACATCCTGTAATGCAGACAAACTCACATCTCCTGATTGATATACCTTGTTTACCTTTTCAAATTTCACAAACGGACTCATAGGTGCCTCCTGCTTCGACAAAAGTTAAAAATTAAAAAATATTTGAAGATCTCGCAGAATAGTACGACTTTAGTACGGTTGCAAAAATAAAAGCCTGCATTCCCTCTGTTTGTAAGGGTCACAGGCTTTACGTTCATCATTCCCATTCAATAGTGCCAGGTGGTTTCGATGTAACATCGTAAAGCACTCGATTGATTCCAAGCACTTCACTGATGATCCGTGTAGTGATTCGCTCCAACAGATCCGCTGGTAAACGCGCCCAACCAGCGGTCATAGCATCTTCACTGGTTACAGCACGAAGTACAATGGGGTGCGCATAAGTGCGTTCACCATCAGTGATTCCTACACTCCTGATTGGCAGCAGAACCGCAAAGTATTGCCAAATCTCATCATCCAGACCAGCCTTTTCGACCTCATCTCTGAAGATATAATCAGCATCCCGCACCATGGCCAGTTTCTCCTCGGTTATTTCACCCAACACTCGCACAGCCAAGCCTGGCCCCGGGAAGGGTTGACGCCATACTATTTCTGGCGGCAGATCGAGTTCCTCACCGATGAGCCTCACCTCATCCTTATACAGCTGACGCAGGGGTTCCAGGAGGCGCATCTGCATATTTTCGGGGATGCCCCCCACATTATGGTGGCTTTTCACTACACCTGCAGCATTTGTTCCGGATTCGACTACATCCGGGTAAATAGTACCCTGCAGGAGATATTGAAAATCACCCAACTTAGCGGCTTCATCCTCAAAAACCCTGATAAACTCATGACCAATAATTTTCCTCTTCCGCTCTGGATCTGTTACACCAGCC
>DIQC01000065.1:53289-53619 GCA_002426495.1 Thermacetogenium sp. UBA5472 | reverse complement strand
GCAAGAACCCTGTCACCTGTTCACGTTCACCTTTTCTCAAAAGCCCGTTGTCGACAAAAACACAGGTCAGTTGGTCACCGATCGCCTTCTGTACCAGGGCTGCAGCAACTGTGGAATCAACACCACCGCTCAAACCTCCCACAACTCTGTTGTCACCTACTGTTTCTCTAATAGAAGGGATCTGTTCCTTAATGAAGTCAGCTGGCTTCCAATCCCTTGGTCTGCGTTCACCCACTAATATATTCCTCCTCTGTTTGACTCCCAACATCACACTCCTGGTGGAGGATATATAGATTGGGAAGATTGCGATAAAGCTGCCCACAATCCAGT
>DIQC01000065.1:38362-53088 GCA_002426495.1 Thermacetogenium sp. UBA5472 | reverse complement strand
GCCATTGTAGTCAGGAATGAACTCCACTTTACGCCTTTCCGGCTTATCCAAAAGCGTACAAACCTTGAGGCTTGCAGGCTCCCTACCCTTTAGGTGTTCATAAAGGTATTTCAAGGTCAATCCGGTATCGATAATGTCCTCTACGAGAAGGACATGCCGCCCGGTAATTGTCTCATCCAGATCTTTAAGGATCCTGACAACCCCTGAACTATCGGTTTCATCCCCGTAGCTGGAAACAGCAACAAAATCAATAATCACAGACATCTTCAGCTTGCGCACCAGATCTGCCATAAACACAAAGGCACCCCGCAGGATGCCGACTACCAGGAGCTCTTGCCCTTCATAATCTCGGTTAATCTGCCCGGCCAGATCATCCACCTTCGTCCGCAGTTCATCCTCAGTCAGCAGGACTTCAAGTTTATCCAAGTCCGTTCCCACCTATCTTTGTTGTAATGAATAATAATATTTCCGATACTAAATTTTGAAATGCATAATTAGAAAATCACGTCTTATTATATCACAATTTGGCCTAACAAATTGTCTAAATAGAATACTAAAAACCACAGGCTTAACAATCAGCGCCTCTGTTCTTCCGGTCAGCCCCATTTATTCTCGTTCCTCACCTTTGAAGCTTATGCCGTTATTTGAACCGCATCTTTAAATAGTACCGCTATCCCAGGATGAGAGATATTTCTTCTGTTCTTCGGTCAACTCCTCGATCTCTACCCCATATGCAGCTAATTTAAGTCTGGCTACCCGTTCATCGATCTCCTGGGGTACCTGGTAGACTCCTGTCTCCAGTTTTCCCTGTTGGGATACTAACCAGGCAGCAGATAGTGCCTGATTGGCAAAACTCAGGTCCATCACTTCTACCGGATGTCCCTCCCCGCAGGATAGGTTAACCAGCCTGCCATCTGCCAGCACGTAAACGAGACGGCCGTCTGGGAGAGTAAATTCTTCCACATCATTCTTGACTATGCGGCGCTGAGTAGCATATTCGGCCAGAAAAGGAAGGTCTATTTCCACATTAAAATGTCCGGAATTGGCCACAATCACCCCATCCTTTAAAAAGGGAATGTGTTGCTCACCTAAAACGTGAATATCCCCGGTAACGGTCACGATGAAATCAGCTCTTTTGGCTGCTTCTTTCATGGTGGTTACCTCATACCCTTCCATGATAGCTTCCAGTGCCTTAAAGGGATCAACCTCCACAACTATTACGCGCGCTCCGAGCCCCTTAGCCCGTGAAGCCAGGCCCCTCCCGCACCAACCGTAGCCGACGACCACAAAATTCGTGCCGGCAATGAGATAGTTAGTCGCTCTCAGCAGGCCATCGATGGTGGACTGTCCGGTGCCATACCTGTTATCAAAAAGGTGTTTTGTCAGAGCATCATTAACAGCTACCATGGGATATCTCAGTTCCCCTGCCCGCTCCATGGCTTTCAGTCTGACAACACCCGTTGTTGTTTCTTCTGTGCCCCCAATCACCTGTTTTGTCTGCTCTGGACGTTCTTGGTGAAGGGTTGTAACCAGGTCTGCTCCATCATCGATCGTTAGATCAGGTACTATATCAAGAGCGGCATTGATCTGACTGTAATAAGAATCATTGTCCACACCCCGGCGTGCATATGTTGGAATATCATAGACCACATTAAGTGCGGCAGCTATATCATCCTGAGTACTTAAGGGGTTTGATGCACAGAGCACCAGATCTGCCCCACCGACTTGGAGCACCCGGGCAAGATTGGCTGTTTTTGCAGATATATGCAGACAGGCGGCAATTTTGATACCCTTTAGTGGCAGAGACTGCTCCCATTCCTTCCAGATACTTTGTAGAACCGGCATCTTCCGCCAGGCCCATTCAATGCGCTGTTTCCCGACCTTGCCCAAATCATCATCAGTTAGTCGTAGGCATTCTTTTATCATTTTTTTCTCCTTTGCATTGTTTATTGTTATCTTCTTGAAAACCTACCAATTATCCTTTTCCCAGCGTGCCCACAATCCGGCCGCTGAAAACAAACAAAATAAGGGACTGCAAAGTTTTCTGAATCGGATAATACGGAATACGGTGGCCGTATTTATAGCTATACTGCAGCTGGCGGTATTTTTGATCATACAACCAAAAATCGATATTGGCTGTCCACTTAAACGGCAATAAACTTCACTGTGTCTATAAACCATTTCCCATGCAAAAAAATAGAATAAATCAAAACCATAGAAGGGCAGGACAATGAGAACAAAATTGATAGGGCTCAAAATATCCAAGCAGCTGCGGGATCCGCGTTGTTAAAACTGCTGGTTTTATCAAGCTTTTTTGTAACAATTTATATGCTGTTTGTACCAATTCAAAATGTCAGGATGAAACCCCAGAGAATAACTTTTTTGAATATACTCAGGGAATATAGTACAGCCACCTTATATCCCCCAGGAAAACAATCAAAATCAGCAGCAGGGGAAGGATGATGGCAAAATACAAATCCCAACATGAGCGCATCACATTAAAATTCAGCTCCTCACCCACCCACAACAGCATAATTAATGGCTGTTGCTTACTAACAGCCACCCGTCGACAATACATAATATGTGTGAACCCCGGACCAGGTGAAAGCCATGACGCTGGACGATCTCACAGTTGACAATACATAATATGTATTAGCCCTACCAGAATACTCTAGTAAGGCTAATATTTCCTTTACTGATCATACCGTTAGATCGGCGGGTTGATCTTGATTTTCCTATTGAAATCCTTGAAATCCACAGTCATAGTCAAAGAGGTATCTCTACTCTGTGTGCTTACAGCTGTTATTTCTGCCTTCACCAGCTGTTCTTTTCTTCTATCGATCCAAAAGCGGTAGGTAAAATCCTTCCACCAGATCTCCATATACTTGCTCTCTACCTTTGGCTGCTCTAATTCCAGCAGCGCACACTTGATATTGCCGACCTCTTCTTTGCCCAATAAAAGCGGCTCTCCGATGTTTTTAAACTGGAAACTGCTTAAGGGATCGATCTCAGCCATATAGAGTTGTTGTGTGCTGAGATCCACACCATCTAAGATCGTCCAGTTGCCGCTGACTGGATCCTTTGTGTAACTCCTCATCCCGATCTGATAAATCTCCACAGGAGTCCCCAGGGTCTCCCCTTGGAAATGGTAGGATTCCGCTGCTTGCTGTCCCTGTACTTGAATCCATTTTTGCTTCTTACCCCCAATATCCAGTTCTGAATCAAGAGTATAACTGTAGCTTTTAGCTTGATGGGCTTGACTCAATGCGCTTTCCAGGAGAGGGCCAGGCTCGATTCTGATAAAATAATAATAATATAATATAGCTCCTGCAACTCCCGCAGCAACAAGAAGAAAGATAAGCGGCCACTTTGCCCGCCGCATTATTTCATTTCTATCCACAAGCTATTCCCCCCTACAATAAAATGGATGCTTTCCCTATACCTGCGTGCACCTGCGTGAAAGCCACAACACCGGTTGGTGTTATCATAAACATTTTATGCAGACGATAGATTATTATGAAAGGTCATTTAGCAAAAAAAAAGAGACCTGCTTACTAAAAACAGGCCTCATGATCTCATTAATAGTCTGACTTATTAAGATATATGGCTTACATAAGTATTTAGGATTGTATATCTTGCTCTTCTTCCTCAGTCTTATCAGCAATCAAACACTCTGTGGAGAGGAACATGCCAGAGATACTGCCTGCATTCTGTAAAGCAGAGAGTGTGACCTTGGCAGGGTCAACGACTCCGGCAGCAAAGAGGTCCTCGTACTCTTCAGTCATAGCATTGAAGCCCATATTGCCATCCATTGATTTAACTTTTTCTACCACTACAGAGCCTTCGTAGCCTGCATTCTCAGCGATCAATCTCAGGGGTTCTTCCAATGCTCTCTGCACGATTTTAACTCCTGTTGCCTGATCTCCCTCTGTTTCTGGATTATCCAGAGCAGGAAGCGTCCTGACCAGTGCAACTCCCCCACCGACAATGATCCCTTCCTCAACTGCCGCTCTGGTAGCTGCCAGGGCATCTTCAATGCGAGACTTATTCTCCCGCAGTTCCACTTCTGTTGCCGCCCCAACTTTGATTACAGCAACACCACCTGACAATTTAGCCATACGTTCCTGAAGCTTTTCCCGATCATACTCAGATGTTGAGGCGTCAAACTGATGTCTGATCTGAATGATCCGCTGTTCTATCTCTTCAACAGACCCGCTACCATCCACAATGGTTGTTTCCTCTTTGCCCACAACTGCACGTCCTGCCTGGCCTAACATATCCAGGGTAACATTCTCCAGTTTGAGCCCTGTTTCCTCGGTTATGACAGTACCCCCGCTCAGAATAGCGATATCTTCCAATATGGCTTTTCTCCGGTCACCATAGCCAGGACCCTTGGTGGCAGCACAGATAAATGTGCCCCGTAGTTTGTTAACTACAATGGTGGATAAAGCTTCTCCCTCGATATCTTCGGCTATAAAGAGCAGTGGCTTACCTGTTTGAGCAACCTTTTCTAATATTGGCACAATCTCAGCAACAGCTGATACTTTTTTATCAACAAGTAAAATATATGGTTCCTCAAGATTGGCTACCATCTTTTCCCCATCGGTCACCATATAAGGGGAAATATAGCCCCGATCGTACTGCATCCCTTCCACAACATCAAGAAAAGTACCAAAACCCTTGGATTCCTCAACTGTGATTACACCATCATTACCGACCTTTTCCATAGCGTCGGCAACCCACTTACCGATCTGCAGATCATCTGCAGAGATTGAAGCAACCTGCTCTATTGACTCTTTACTGTCAACATCTTGGGCCGTTTCCCTTATTTTCTCTGATACTATCTCAACAGCCTTTTCCATACCCATTTTGAGAAATATGGGATTGGCTCCGGCGGCCACATTCTTGAGACCCTCCCGAATCATTGCCTGGGCAAGTACAGTTGCGGTAGTTGTACCGTCTCCAGCTACATCATTCGTCTTGATGGCTACCTCTTTGACCAGCTGAGCGCCCATATTTTCCCATGGATCTGGCAGTTCCACTTCCTTGGCAATGGTCACTCCATCATTGGTAATTTGAGGTGGGCCGAAAGATTTGGCGAGTACAACATTGCGCCCTTTGGGTCCCAGAGTTACCTTAACAGTATCAGCCAGGGCGTTGACACCTTTTTCCATTGCACTGCGTGCATCTTGACTAAAACATATTTCCTTGGGCATCGTAGAACCTCCTAAAATAATTTCCAGTTTTCACTTGATATCACACACCGCTGCTCTTAGTTTTGGGCATCGATAGCCAGGATATCTCGCTCAAATACAATCAGATACTCTTCTTCTCCATCTTTTACTTCTGTACCGGAATATTGGGAAAAAACAACCTTGTCCCCGATTTTAACTTCCAGGGGAATCTTTTCTCCGTTTTCTGTCACCTTCCCGCTCCCTACCGCAACGACTTCCCCTTTTTGCGGTTTCTTTTTAGCGGAATCTGGCAGCATAATGCCGCCTTCTGTTTTTTCCTCAGCATCCACGAGCTTCAGAACAACCTTTTCACCCAGCGGTTTAAGACTCATAACTGGTGCCTCCTTTAAGTTTAACTCAGCTTACTAGCACTCACCATTATTGAGTGCTAGTAAGCTATCTAACATCATAATACAAAACTCTGGAATTCTCAATAAATTTTTCCCCTACAACAACAAATTATACAATAATCAACGATTATCATACCTAAAATAACATTTATTACAGATTGCTGCTGTCAACATTTACCTACCTGCGCATCCATTCCAAACAATACCATATCAAAATAGCACACCGTATCCTGCACCCTTAGAAATGCAATGGAGACGGTTCCTGTTGCATATCAGGAACCGTCTCCATTACATACCATAATTTTTTTCTTGAGTATTGAATATTTCATGCAGTTCCGGGAATATTATAAGTAGATTCACAGCAACCGTTAAGTTTCTCGCAGATTTTCTAAAGGCATTCCCTGAGGAAACCCTGTGAGATACGATGCAAAAGGACAAGTTCCTTTTTCTACAGCTTTAATTCTGTAGGATTGGAATCAGTCTAGACGGAAAAGGTCGCTGTGAATCTTTTATTTTTGCCTCTTCTTTGAGATTATCGCTTGATGTTAAACCTAAAGGCGCCACAATCAAAGATACGACGGCTACCCTCCTCGGCTGCTGTCCGCCAGACAGCGGCATCATCCACAACCACGGTGCCGGAGAGCACATCTACGCCGTATTCAAAAAGAAATGGTGCCAGAGGCACACTGGGACCCACCAGAACCACATAAGCATCTTTGCTCAACTGCAGAAGCCGCGGAAGGGTTTTGTTGATCAAAGTTACTCCTGTAATAAAAACAATATCTTGTTGCGGCAAAAGGACCTCACAAGCCGAATCCGGATAGTCGCCTGGTTGCGGTCTGCGCTCCAGGATAGAAAGCTGGCAGATATCAGAATATTTGGACAACATGGGGAAGTGACCGACTACTGCCACCTTTTTGCCGCGCATTAATTTGGCAAAAAACTCGAAGGCATCCCCTTCTTGCTGCTCATCGAGCTTTCTCCCGTCCACCATTTCCGCCCGCTCCCGGGTATTCAATACGGAATTGATGGCAGCCATCCCTAGAGAGGCGTTATGAAAATCCCATGATTTAATCTGTTCCGCCAGCCTGCGCACCGGCATACCGGTAATACTCCCTGATTCGGTTTCAGCATCACATCCGGAGCAGCATTCCTCTCCCACCGTAGTCATAGCCAAACCGCTGTTCACAGAACGCACTAGAGTCCAGTGCAGCCCTACCAAGCAGTCCTCAACAATAAGGTCTTCCGGAATTTGTGCAATTAAGCGGTCATAGATTTCCCACATCTTTGATCCCCCCACAATCAATTTATTACTGCATCCTGGCATTGAAACAAGTTCTGAGTTCAGAGGATGATACGGCACCCTCTGAACCAAGAACTGTAAATAGAATAACTCAGTTGACCTTTTGGAAAACCTATTGCTCAGCTTTTAGAAGTGAATTGGCAACCAAATCCTTATATTGGTCTTCTGTCAGTTCGCTGTGATAGAACAAATCATAGTATTTAGTTGCTTCTTGCTGAACATCGTACTGAGCCTGGTCCGGATAGAGCAGCTGAGTGATCCAAATCATACCCATATAGCGGTTGACTGAAGGAGGAAAGCCCATCCAGTTGTAGGGGCCCATGGGCACTTCATAATAATTACCATTTTTAATTGCAGTAAGTTTCTGCCAGGCCGGATCATCTGCGACAGTATCATAAATACCATCCGGGGCAAAGATGATCACATCGGGGTCCCACAGCACAAGCTGCTCCATATCCACCGGGTTTCCTGCACCCTTGCTCGAAATGTCTTCTGCCACTGCCACATTATTACTGACTAAATTAATAATCTCTGCGTGAAAAGAGCCCTGAGCAATTACATTGAGCCCATCTGTACCATTGCAATAGACCAGATCAACCTTGTCGTCCCCAACTTTTCCCATAATATCGTTAGTATTGCTGTAAACATCTTCACAGTACTCAGCCAGGACTTTGGCTTCTTCTTCCATGCCGAGCAGTTCACCTAACATTCTGTAGGCGTCTCCCATTGTCTCTGCTGTGGCTGTAATATGAACCGTAGGTATGCCCACCTGTTCGGTAATCCCATCCATATCCTCTACGATAGAAGGCTTGGGTTCACCAACATCAATCACAACTTGAGGATCGATCTTGGCTATTTCCTCCAGGTTCAGGTCGGCCTGGCCATAGAACTGACCCACCACAGGGAGAGAAGTGTATTTGTCATCCAGATATTGTTCGGCAACAGAACCCCATTCAGTGGAAATACCGACTAGTTTATCGGGAGCCAGGGCAAAAAGCGCAATTTGGGCCAGGGTACCGGAGGGTACAATTCTGGTAATCTCGGCTGGAACCTCCACTTGACGCTTTGCAGAGTCAGTTAAGGTTACGGTTTGCGGTTCAGCATCCTTATTGTCTGTATCTGTATCACCGCTGCCGCACCCCGCTACCATTGACATCATTAAACATAAACAAATCAAAAGGACTACAACAGAAGAAATCCTTTTCTTTCTCATTGAATCTTCCCCCTTATTACTAAATCATGAGCAGAACTGATAGAGATGCTCCTTTTCCCTCTCCTCTTCCACTACACCTTTAGGAATACATACCCTTGCTTGATCATGGTAAAGACTCTCCATTTCCACATCCACTCCATATAGGCTATGAATCAAATCTGCCGTGAAAATTTCCCCGGGTGTACCCGAGGCTAGGACCTTTCCCTCCTTCATGGCCAACACTCTATCTGAAAACAGAAATGTCTGGTCAGGGTTATGGGTCGATTGGACAATGGTATAGCCCTCTTTTGCCAGAGACTTGATTTCTGTCAGAACACGCACCTGGTTGCCGAAATCTAAATTTGAGGTAGGTTCATCCATAATGAGGATTTTGGCCTCCTGTACCAGGGCCCGCGCCAATAAAACAAGCTGTTTCTCACCACCGCTTATTCTGGTGAATCCCCGGTTTTTCAGATGGTTGATCCCCAGTCTGTTCAATGCTGTCTCCACAAGCCATTTTTGCTTTTTGCCTGGAAGGGAAAAAGCGGAAACCTGGACAGATGTGCCCATGAGCACCATATCAAACACACTGTAATTAAATGCCGGATAGTGAGATTGGGGTATATAGGCAATGAGCTTTGCCCTTTCCTCAATACCCAGACCCTCGATATCAGTGCCATCCAGCAGTATTTGGCCCTGATAGCCATTGAGTAAGCCCAGGATACAACGGAACAGAGTGGTTTTCCCTACCCCATTAGGGCCTAAAATAGATAATAATTGATTATCCTGCGCCGTAAAATTAACATGATCGAGAACCTGGTTTTCCCCATAGCTGAAACTAAGACCTGATACTTGAATACTCAAGAGGTCTCATCCTCCCTTGTAATTAAATAGATGAAAAATGGAGCTCCGATAAAGGCAGTCAGTATACCCAGGGGGATCTCTGTGGTAAGAAGATTCCTGGAGACGTTATCCACCAGCAGCAGAAAAATGGCGCCAAACAAAATGGAGGCAGGCATCAGATGGTTATAATTGTTCCCTACAAGTTTTCTAGATAAATGAGGGATAACCAAGCCCACCCAGCCAATCATGCCGCTGACTGATACACTGGCTGCTGTGACCAGGGTAGAACAGATAATGACAATAAACCTGATTTGATTAGTATTGACTCCCATAGTCTTGGCCTCGTCATCTCCCATGGTGAGTACATTCATGCGCCACCTGAGAAGAATTAAAGGAACAAGTCCAACGAACATAGGTATGATCACAAATTTTATATCGCCGATCTTTGCTCCGGCCAAACTGCCCATCAGCCAATAGGTTATTGCGGGAAGCTGTTCATTAGGGTCGGCGACTAACTTGATAAATGATGTAGCAGCGGAAAAAAGGGAACCGACTATAATCCCCGACAGAATCAATCCCAATATTCTATTGCCCTTGACTCTCCTGCTGATTAAATAGACTAAAGACACCGTTAACAGGCTGAAGAAAAAGGCACTGATGGTGAGCATCAAGTTGCTTCCATAATTATAGATAGCAAGGGCGGCACCAAAAGCTGCGCCTGCAGAAGCTCCTAAAATATCCGGAGCTGCCATAGGATTTTGAAAAACTCCCTGATAGGCCGCCCCTGCAGCAGACAGGCAGCAACCTACCAGACAGGCTAAAACAATACGGGGCAAACGTATATTGATCAAAACCATTTCCACCCGGTCTGTCCAAAATGGCTCGAAGGGAAATAATTTCGACAGCGCAATTCCCAGCACTTCTTTGGTAGGGATTGGATAACGTCCCAGCTGAAAGGAAATTATGATTGTAATGATCAACAGAACTCCCAAACCTATAATGATGAAAGTGTTCCTCTTAGATTGTTCCAATGTTTTCCCACCAATCAAAAGTAAGAATTAACGACCTGGGGCTAATAATTTATAGACCCCCTGAACACAAGCCTTGCATCAGGTTCTATCACCCCCGGTCATCCCTCTGCCATTAAGAACCTAGCACCGCAAGACTGACAGCAAATGAAGTTGTCCAGCAAACATTTCGTTATTCTAATCAAAGAATAACGAACACAGAAAAAATTAGACTGACATATTTCTCTTTGAAAGACAGCTCCCTGTCGTTATTCTGATCAAAATATAACGAGTATGTTTTATTTATTCGACATCTTCCTGAGTTATCCTTCCCTGTCAGGATAAATTTGCGTTGATCAAGCCTGAACTATTGATATGGTTCCGATGAAAAATCGGCATAGCCGAATTACGACTATGCCGATATTTTTAGAAATTAGGTTGTATGGGTATCTTTACCACTCTGGCGGCAGGTCTCTGAGTTCTGCCAGGCTGAAGACCGGGCCATCCAGGCAGATAAATTTACTGCCGATATTACAGCGCCCGCACTTACCAATACCGCACTTCATGCGCATTTCCAGTGTGGTGATCACCTGCTCATCACTGAAGCCCAGTTTTTCTAAGGCCTGCAGTACGAATTTAATCATGATCGGTGGGCCGCAGGTTACTGCAATCTTTCCTTTTGGTGAGGGTTTCAATTCCTCCAGATAGGCAGGTACAAACCCTACCTTGCCGTCCCAATCATCATCTCCACGATCAACTGTCACATAAACATCCATATCCTTTACCTTCGGCCAGTTTTCAAATAGGTCATACTTAAATACCAGATCTGCCGGAGACCTGGAACCATACAGCACATCCAAATGACCGAAATCATCTCTATTGACGACACAGTAATTGATCAAAGACCTGAGAGGTGCCAGGCCGATACCGCCGCCGATAAAGAATATGTCTTTCCCCTTCATTATTTCCACTGGAAAGTTGTTACCGTAAGGGCCACGCACACCTACAGACGCGCCTACCTCTAGTTCGTGAAGGGCATCGGTCATCACACCGACCCTTTTAATGCTGAACTCCAGATAGTCATCCCCCTGCCAGGTGATAGAGAACATGGCCTCTCCTGAAGGAACCACGGAAAGCATCGCCAACTGTCCTGGCTTAGGGGTAAAGGGCTTCCCATTTGCAGTAGAGACATGGAATGTTTTAACGTCTGGCGTTTCTTCTATGATTTTTGTGATCGTAGCCATTTCAGGCAAAAGTGGCTGTTCACTAGGCATCTACGGTCACCTCCTCCAACTGGTTAATAAAGTCGGCGATATTCAACCCTACCGGACACTCACGCAGACAGCGCCCACATCCGGTACAGAGGAACATCCCATAGCGCTCCTGGAAGAACTGCAGCTTATGGAGGTATCTGTTACGGATCCTCTCCACTTTGGAAGGCCTGACATCATGACCGCCGGCCATCAGCGCATAATCCTTTCCACAGCAGGAGTCCCAGGTGCGATATTTTAATCCTTCCGTGGCCTTTGGATTTTTGCAGTTGATATCAAAACAGTGACAGGAAGGACAGAGGAAAGCACAGGTGTTACAGCCAATGCACTGTTCAGAAACCTTTTCCCAGATGGGGTGTTCAAACATCTGCTGTAGTTTTTCTACAACACCATCGGTTTTTACCTGCATCGAGAAGGTAGGTTCCCCTGGCTTCTGTTTGCTGCTGTCACTTAACTGCCCTGCTATCTTGTTTAGTATCTCTTTGCCTTTATCTGTTTTTGCCTCAAAACCGTACTCTCCATCAAGGTCAAAGAGAGCGATATCAGCACCTTCGGCTTCCGCAGGGTTGACCCCCATATACTTACAGAAACAGGTATCCTCAGCCGTAGTGCATCCCAGTGAGATGATCACTAAACGATCTCTTTTTTCCTTATAGTAATTGTCAACATAGGTCCTGGTCAGAAAAACCTCATCAAAACACATGATGGCCTGGACGTCACAAGGGCGCGCCCCGAAGACAATGAGCTTTTCGCTGCCAGGGGGTGGAACTTCCACGGTGTTTTCGTCCCCGAACTTATAGTTATATATCACTTCCGTCTGTGGAAAGAGAACCTCTTTAGGAGACAATGTTGGATTATGTTCCAGGTCAACCTCGACATCCTTTGCCCAGGGAACAAACTTGCTCATATCTCCTGAACTGCACGGTACATATACAGTCCCCTCTTTGGCCAACTCCTCCAGCAGCGCGGGAAGCTTATCTTTAGAAACAGCTTTCATCTAAAAACCACCTCCTTGCACCATATCTTACATAAACTCTTCGGGGTCACCGGTCTCATAGTGAGTAAGCGGTGGCCTCTGTTCGAGATCCAATCCTGCTTCAAAGGGTCCGAACAGCTCGTTTATGTCTTTGATTAATTTTCGGTTAAGCTGCATCAGGGGCAGACCTGCCGGACAGACGCGTTCACACTCTCCACATTCAATACAGCGGTCAGCAACATGCCATACCCGGATCATATGGAAAAATTGATTCTGTTCAGTACTCACTTCTTTATCCAACCAGCGTGGTTTGGTACAGTCAAACATACAATCCGGACAGCTGCATGCCGGACAGACATTTCTGCAGGCAAAGCAGCGCAAGCATTTATCAGCCTGAGCCGTCCAATAAGCATACCTCTCATCCACAGATTTTTTCTCTAGCTCATTTACTTCAGCAAACCTGTCCTTCTCCTGGGGCTCTTCCACTGGTGTGCCAAGAATTTCATCATAGAGGACTGGATTGGGATGCCGGCATTCCTCACACTTCTTCGCCTCAGGCACCGAGCCTGCATCCTTGTAGTATCCTCTGGCAGCTGTTTTGGGATCTTTCAGACCAGGGCAGGGTATACCGATCAGATAGATATTCTCCCTCTTGATCTGATTATCCTGTAGCATCCTTACCACACCCCGGGAATCGCAGCCTTTGACAAAAAGGGCAACCTTTCTATCCTTGTTCGGCTTGTCCAACAGATAGATGGCCAGGTTGTTAATAGCAAAGTCATCCCATACCAGTTTCTCGGCATCTTCGGGTTTATCGATGATCACAGGAGGTGTTGAATAAAAGAACATCCCCTTCTCCCAGCCGATAACTCTTTCAACTTCACCTTTCTCCAGCAGTTCCTTCGCTTTTGTTCGCATCAACCCGGTTATCTCATTCATAATGCTCCCTCAGCTTTCTGTTGGGGCCCAGCGCCCGGACCTGAGTGGTCAGTTGCTCTACTGTATCCACAAACTTCTGGGCTTCAGAACCGGAGACCCACTTGACTAATAAGCGGTCAGGCTCCAGTCCAATATATTCCATCATCCTAGTTACCATAGAAAAACGCCGTCTTGCAAAGTAATTGCCACTAACATAGTAGCAGTCGCCGGGGTGTCACCCGGCCACCAGTACACCATCGGCTCCCTTTTGAAATGCCTTGAAGACAAACTGGGGGTTGATTCGCCCAGAACAGGGAACCCGGATGATGCGTACATCCGGCGGGTACTGCATGCGGTTCAAACCAGCCAGGTCTGCACCCGCATATGCGCACCAGTTGCAGCAAAAAGCAACTATCTTGGTGTCTACAGACACAGGGCATCCACCTCCGCTAATACTTGCTCATTTGTAAATCCTTTAAGGTCAATTGCACCGGCACGACAGGCCACAGTACATGCTCCACATCCCTGGCAGAGACCGCTGTTGACGGAAGCCACCTGGCGGTCACCGCGGTGCCTATCTTCGATGGTTTTAAGTTCAATGGCCTTATAGGGACAGATGTCAACACAAAGACCGCATCCTGAACAAACAGCCTCATTCACACCAGTGATCAAGGGACTTGTAGCCATTTCCTCATTGGAAAAGAGCGCTGCCACTTTGGCTGCGGCAGCACTGGCCTGAGCCACAGTATCAGGAATATCCTTAGGCCCCTGACAGCAACCCGCCAGATAAACACCACCTGTAAAGGTTTCCACAGGTTTCAGTTTGGGGTGTGCTTCTGTAAACCAGCCATCAGGATCGGTCGATAAGCCAAACAACTGACCAACACTGCTTGAAGCACTACTGGGTACCATAGCAGTTGCCAAAACCACCATATCGGCTTCTACCTGCACCGGTTTCCCCAATAAGGAGTCCTCACCACAGACCACCAGTTTTTCGCCCAACTGGTAGATGCGAGATACCCGTCCTCTTACATATTGGGCACCTTCATGGACAGTCCTCTGGTAAAACTCATCATAGGCCTTACCTGGTGTCCTTACGTCCATGTAAAAGACAATAGCTTGGCCATCTTCGATCTTCTCGATCACCTGATGTGCATGCTTTGCCGTATACATACAGCAGGCCCGGGAGCAGTATTTCTTCCCTTTAGCGTCATCCCTAGAGCCCACACACTTGATGAATACCACATTTTTTGGCTCTTTCCCATCGGAGGGCCTCAAGATCTTGCCTGCGGTGGGACCTGATGCGTTGACCAACCTTTCGAACTGAAGGCCTGTAATTACATCAGGGTATTTACCATAGCCGTATTCCCCGTATGACTCCTTCCAGTCCCAGAGATCAAATCCGGTACCGACTACAACCGCGCCGAAGCGATCCTCAACAATTTTATCTTTGTCATCAAAATTAATGGCCTCCCGAGGACAATTCTTGGCGCAAATACCGCACCTGTCCTTTGTGATCTTTCGACAGCGCTCCGGATCGATAACCGGTTTGCCAGGCACTGCCTGGGCAAATGGTTTGTAGATAGCTGTCCTCAGCCCCATGCCCTCATCAAACTCACTGGTGATCTTTTT
>DIQC01000065.1:0-38130 GCA_002426495.1 Thermacetogenium sp. UBA5472 | reverse complement strand
GCCTTTTGCCGTATTTTAACATCAAAGTTACCGATATAACCGGAAACTTCCTCAACTTCACTAGATGTCATTAAGGTAATATTAGGGTGCTGTGCCACAGCACTCATCTTGGGTGTGCTAATTCAAGCCGAGCAATCAAGGGTGGGGAATGTCTTATCCAACTGGGCCATCCTGCCACCAATGGTCGGCTCCTTTTCAACAAGTGTCACCTGGTAACCACAATCAGCAATATCCAGAGCTGACTGCATCCCTGCAATACCACCGCCGATAACCAGGGCTTTCTTTTCAATGGGAATATAATCCTCTTTCAGAGGAACAACATTAGCCACCTTGTACACTGCCGCTCTAACCAAATCGATAGCCTTCAGTGTGGCTGCATCTTTTTCCTTATTATGCACCCAGGAAACCTGCTCTCTGAGGTTAGTCATAACCATCATATAAGGGTTGCTGCCTGCATCTCCAAGAACTTTGCGGAAGGTATCCTCATGCATCCGCGGAGAGCAGGAAGCCACTACAATCCGGTCCAGGTTATGCTCTTTTACAGCATTTTTGATCATTTCCTGGCCAGGCTCAGAGCACATATATTGATAATCTGTGGAATAAGCTACGTGTGGAAAACTCTTAGCTTCTTCCGCTACCCGATGGCAGTCCACTGAAGCGGCAATATTCGAACCACAGTGGCAGATAAAAACTCCTATTCGTTTCACCAGGCTCCTTACCTCCTTTACGCAGTTTCTTTCCTGCCGATTTCCGCTACCAGCGATACCGATTCAACAAAGTGCTTTTGCAATCCGATCTCTTTGGGACTAGCTCCAAAAGAGAGCGCCATTAATTCTGTAAAGTAATATATCGGCAAATTAAAATCTGCTTTGTATTTTTTCTTGATTTCTTCCTGGCGAAGATCTAAATTCATCTGACACATTGGGCAAGCGGCCGCAATACAATCCGCCCCACATAGCTGGGCGGCGCGAAGTAATTCATAAGATAATGGTAGGCCGTTTTCGGGAGATAGCGTGACCATCCCTGCACCACAGCACTCAGTTTTATGCGGCCACTCTACCGGAGTACCACCCAAAGCTGTAATAAGATCATCCATGCTCTGGGGATCTTCTGTCCGATCGTCAAAGTGTCCCAATTTCGGCGGGCGCACCAAAAAGCACCCGTAATAACAAGCAACCTTTAAACCTTCTAAGGGTTTTTTGACTTCTGCCCCAATCGCATTCAAACCAACCTGATCGACAAAAACCTCCAGGATGGACTTGGTATTATTGGTCGCATGGTAATCCATATCGATGACCTGGGCTACTTCCTGCTGCACTTCTTCATTCTGGCGTACCTCTGCTTCCACATTTTTAAAGTGGGTGTAACAGGCTGCACAAGGCACAGCCACATCCAGGCCTTCCTTTTCCGCTATG
Organism: Thermacetogenium sp. UBA5472; assembly: GCA_002426495.1. Classification (GTDB taxonomy): domain Bacteria; phylum Bacillota; class DSM-12270; order Thermacetogeniales; family Thermacetogeniaceae; genus Syntrophaceticus. The sequence continues at coordinate 36,715 of DIQC01000065.1, read as the reverse complement.
GCTAAATTACGGGCAGGCAAAGCCAGTGATAGTAAATGATCCAGTGTATGAGCGGAACTAGCGCCACAGCAATTCCAACTGGGTATTTCCCATAGTTCAAGATCAACTTTCTTTGCACAATATTCAGTAGAAAGATGAAATTCGATACCGGTTGTTTCTAGTGAACAACCAGGGTAATAAGCAATCTTCATGCTTAACCTCCCCTCCTTTCTCGTACTCTCTCAAAGAGCTTCTTGACTTCTCCGTTATCTCCAATCCTTGGAGGCAGCATCTGCAGCTTTCCCTTGAACATCATCTTTGGCCCCAAATCAACATTGTTGAACAGATCTCGTGAGCGAAGGTTATTCTTCATCGTCATCTCCACCTCAAATAGCCGGCCATTGTTCTTCACAGCCTCCAAAAAAGCCTTGTGGAAGATAATAACATTAGGCATAGCAGCAACACCTTGCTTTTGAGACTCCCAGCGCAGCACCTCCATCATTTTGGCAGGATCCACATCCTTCGGGCAGCGCGTACTGCATGTCTGACAGGACAAACAGAACCAGATAGAATTTGATCGCAAAGCCTCATCAACTAATCCCATCTGCAGCAGCCTTACAACCTGCCTTGTCGTGTAATCCATGGACTCGGCCATAGGACACCCGGCAGTGCATTTGCCACACTGATAGCAAGCACTGATGTCAACTCCATCTGCCTTCATCTTTTCCTCCCAATCCTTGGCTGCAGAATGAGTTGCCGTAAGCTCAATACTTTGCATTCAATATCACCCCCTCTGAACAAAATAGGCGCCTAAACAAACATTACGGCATAGTTAGAATAACTAAAATTTATAACCCCCTTTCAAGCGAAAAAGATATAGCGCAACACTATACCTTTAACCCATGATTACATTTGAGCTTTGAGCGGCACCTATAGCTGCGGCTCAAGGCTTTTTACCATAGTTAAGCACTGCTTTTATATTAACATCTATCCCACCTATCACCGGTGGCATAAATTGCTAACCATGAGCTTGATAAAGTAAAATTGGTTGCTATATGTATTGGGATAAGTCCTATAACAAAGAGAAGCAATTTGTTTAGTTTGATATTATCTTACTCTTTTACTATTCTAGTTAGGCATTAAATATCCTGCAAATATGTTATCATCTATTCAAAATATAGCTACGAAATTTGACAAAATAGGTTATACCTATGGCAATATCCGGCTCAATGCGATAATAGGGAAACATATAAAACTAGATGAGTAATAGCCGCCATTTCCAAAAACATAGCATGGTTGAAAGCTTATCGCCGTGCACACTCTCCACCTCGTCCCTGTAGAACTTCCAGGGCGTGGGGAATAGCCGGCAAGACAACCTCCAGATTCTCCCGGACAGCCCGGGGACTGCCAGGCAGATTGATGATTAAAGTCGGGCCGCGGCTGCCTGCTATAGCTCTGGAGATCATGGCATGAGGCGTTTTTTCTAACCCTTTGATACGCATTGCCTCAGCGATTCCGGGTATAACACGCTCCACCACATCCATGGTTGCCTCAGGGGTCACATCCCTTGGCCCAAGACCGGTACCACCGGTAGTCAGAATGAGATCAACCCGCACCAGGTCAGCATACTCTACGAGCTTATCCGTCAATACTTTTCTTTCATCAGGCACCACATCATAGGCTACAACTTGGGCGTCGATCCCAGCAACCAGTTCTCTGATCACCTGAGCACTGCTGTCCTCTCGTTCCCCGCGTGAGCCTTTGTCGCTTGCTGTGAGTATGGCAACTTTGATCATGAGTGATCACCCCTCTCCCAATCTTTTTCACCTTCCCTGCGAAATTGCCCGCTTTTGCCGCCTGACTTTTCCACCAGGCGAATCTCTCCGATAATCATTTTGCGGTCAACTGCTTTGCACATGTCATAAATGGTCAAGGCAGCTGTGCTCACCGCAGTTAGGGCCTCCATCTCCACACCGGTTTTCCCTTGACAGCTGATCTGAGCTTCAATCTCCACAGCGAAGCGCTGATCATCATAGCGAAAATCCAGATCGATTCCGGTCAGCAGAAGGGAATGGCACATGGGAATCAGTTCAAAGGTTCTCTTGGCAGCCATAATTCCTGCCACCTGGGCAACAGCCAGCACATTCCCTTTTTTTATGCCCCCTGTTTTGATCAGTTCCAGTGTCTCCGGATTCATATAAACCTTACCTCGGGCACGAGCCACTCTCTTGGTGATATCCTTGATGCCCACATCGACCATCCTGGCTCGGCCTTGGTCATCGAAATGAGTGAAATCTTCCATTTAATTATCCCCCTATCTGGCACATTCCCCGCCCTGTTACAGGAGCGCCAGTTGCCAGATGATGATTTGCCGGTTTCAGATCTACAGCTTTCTGGAAAAGCTGCTGTAGTTCCTTATCCCCTGCACCGGACCTCAAAGCATTCTGCAGATTGACCTCATGCTGGTCATGCAGACAGGGACGCAGCTTCCCATCAGCTGTCAAACGCAAACGATTGCAGCTAGCACAGAAGTGGTTGCTCATGGCATGGATGAAGCCGATGCTACCCTTTGCCCCGGGGATTGTAAAATTATCTGCGGGACCGCTGCCCCTTACCCCGGACACAGGCTGCAGCTCTCCCAAAACTTTTTCGACTTTGCTTTTAACCTCTCCACAGGAAATGAAGGAATTATCAGCCATCTCCCAGCTGCTGCCGATAGGCATTAATTCAATAAAACGTACATGGAGGGGGTATTCAAGGGTCAAACGTGCAAAATTCACTACTTCCTCATCATTAAAACCCCTGAGAGCGACAGCATTGATCTTGACCGGTTCAAACCCCAACTCCAGTGTCTTGATCAGTCCGTCCCATACCTGTTTAAGGTTACCACCTCTGGTGATCTGGTGGAACTTTTCTTTATCAAGGGTATCCATACTGATATTGAGCCTCTTCACCCCAGCATCCCTCAGCCGCTCTGCCAACTGCGGCAGCAAGATGCCATTGGTAGTTATCGCAACATCCTCCACCTCAGGCCTTATAGCCAAAGCCTTGATGAAGGGGATAACATCTTTACGCAGCAGGGGTTCCCCACCGGTCAGCCTGAACTTCGTGATCCCCAACTGCAGAGCTACCTCTGCTACCCGCAGTATCTCCTCCATGCGCAGGATCTCCTCCCGCGGCTTGGAGGTGATCCCCTCTGGAGGCATGCAGTAAACACAACGAAGGTTGCAGCGATCGGTAATGGATATTCTCAGGTATTTGATCTGGCGTCCGAAGCGATCCTCCATAATTACTCCACTCCTGTCTTCTGGTCTTATAGCTTTTATCTTTCTCAGCCTTTTAGGTCTCTCCCATAATCTTTCCACAGTCACGGAAATCGTACCCCTGCAGCTGTCCTGCTACCTGTTGGAAATCGGAGCCATCAAGGATCTCGCGAACCAGGCTGACCTCCTTTTCATCCCATAAGTCAGCTGGAATACACAGGTCATAACGCTCCTCACCAACAGGTAGGAAATCAAGCCCCAGCGCAGAGGCAGCAGCCTGAATCCCCAGACCCACATCAGCACTTCCCGAAGCCACAGCAACAGCCACAGCCATATGGGTGTATTCCTCCCGCTCATAACCCTGTACAGCTGAAGAGGCAATTCCCTCCTCCTTGAGAAGGTGATCAAACAGCAGGCGGGTTCCCGAACCCCGTTGCCTATTGATAAATCGCAAACCAGATCCAGCTAGATCTTGAAGGCTCTTGATCCCTTTGGGATTGCCAGGAAGCACCAACATCCCCTGGATGCGATAGGATAGGTTGACCAAAATCATCTTATGCCCAGCCAAAACCCTCTTCACAGAGGAGATATTATATTCCCCTGTCTCTTCATCCAGCAGGTGAGTACCCGCCAAGTGTGCTTCACCACGCCTCAATGCTGTCAGCCCTCCCATACTTCCCACATGCGACGAAATAAGGCGAAAGCCGGGGCGTTTTTGCTGGATCAGATCAGCTATATGATCCAAAACTAAATCATGGCTCCCCACTACAACAGTTGTGCGGGGAATGCCTTCTGGCCGCAGAATGCGTACATCTACCTCAGCACCTGCCGGATAGCCCTCAGAGTGCTGCGGTACGCAGATAACTCCATCTGCCTGGACTAAAGATGTGACAGTACCTGCCCCGCGGGGAAGCGACTGAACCATCAGCTTGTCCCGAACTTTCCCCAGCCGGACCCTGATATACTCCTCCGCTCCCAAACTGGAAACAGTTTTTCTGCCCACATAAGCCTTTTTATAGATATCCTCTGGAAGGGATACCCCATTCTTGCGATAGATTACAGGCCGTGCGAAAACCTCAAAGGCTAGTGCCGCCGAAACTGGGTAACCGGGCACACCGATCACAGGTTTTCCCCCTACTGCTCCCAAACTCACTGGTTTCCCCGGACGGATAGCCACTCCATGGACAAAAACTTCCCCCAGTTGGCGAAAGAGGGGTACTGTATAGTCCTCTCTTCCGTGGGAAGAGCCGGCAATAACAGCCAGCACATCGGCCTTGTCCCGGTATTCCAGTATCCTTTCCTTCAAAAGATCATAATCATCAATGGTAGAGGGAGCATAAACCGGAATTCCTCCCCATTCTTCAACAAGCCCTCCTAGAATACGGCTGTTGGAATCGATGACATCACCTGGTTTTAAGGGGGTTCCCGGAGCAACGATCTCCGTTCCCGTAGGTAGCAGAGCGACGCGAACTTTCGGAAAAACATCTACCTCTGTCAACCCCGCTGTGAGCAGCCCCCCTAAATCATAGGGACGGATCCTCTGGTGAGAGGGCAAAACCATCTCTGTTTCAATGAAATCCTCACCAACTACCCGCACATGCTGCCAGGGAACCGCTGTGGAGATAATCTCCACAAACCCTTCCTCGGGAAAGTCAACATCCTCGATCATGACCACTGCATTATACCCTTTAGGAAGGGTATCCCCAGTATCCACCATCACAGCCTGTTCCCTCATTTTGAGGCGCAGAGGTGTCGTCTCTGAGGCCCCAAAGGTATCCACCGAATTGACAGCGATCCCGTCCATGGCAGCAGCATGGTAGTGAGGGGAGGAAACAGCGGCAAAAACAGGCTGCGCTGTGATCCTACCGCAACTCTGTTCCACAGGAATTCGCTCGGGCTCCCCCGTATTTAACGCACTTAACTCTTCCAGCCGCTCCAGATAACGCCGGAGGGCATCTTCCCGAGGTATATTCTCCAAATATGGTTGGCTGATAATTGCCACAAAAGCCACCACCCTAATAAATATAGTTAAAGAACATAATCTGTGCCGAACAGATAAACACCCACAATACTTCCGGCAGCTGTACCTTCACTCTCCAATGGAATGCGCATCAGCCCGTCCGCTTCTACCAGAGGGCTGAGCAGGCCAGATTTCCCCAGAACGGGTTCAGCCAAAACCTCCCCCTGTTTGCGCTGCAGTTTGACAAAAATATACTCTTCCCTACCCGGACCAGAGCCAATACTGCGGGAAAGCAACGCATCTATCGGGGGGATTCCTGTAGGAAGCTCATGATAACCCCCGAACCTCAACAAGGGTGAAACAAGTAGCTCAAAGGCGATCAATGCTGCTGCTGGGTGCCCCGGCAGTCCGATAACCGGTTTTTGCTCCACTACACCACCGAGTGTCGGTTTTCCAGGTTTGACAGCCATACCGTGAAAAACAACACCGGGCTTGCCCAGTGAGGAGATGATTTCTGCCGTATGATCTTTTGTGCCTACAGAACTCCCACCCGATATGACAACCAGGTCGTTCTCCTCATAGGCCTGACGCATTCTCTCTTGCAGCAATTGGGGATTATCCTGAACAACACCATAGATATTTGGCTTTCCGCCCAGTTCCAGTGTTTTGGCAAAAAGGGTGTAGGAGTTAATATCACGCACCTGCCCGGGGTTCGGTTTTAGTGTGGGGTCAACTATTTCATCCCCAGTAGAAATAATTCCTACACTTAATGGCACAAAAACATCCAGCTCAATTTCTCCCAGGGCAGCCAGATACCCGATATCCTGGGAGCGAAGCAGATGATTTGCCGGGAAAACTTCATCCCCTGCCTTGATATCCTCATCAGCCCTCAGGACATTTTCCCCCGGACCTGCTGGCTTCAAAACCTCAATAGAGCCCTCACCGGCAGCTTCTGTATACTCGACCATTACAGCAGCATCAGCCCCGGAGGGCAACATCGCCCCTGTGGCAATCTGCATTGCTTCACCAGAAGCAAGATCCTGATCAGGAACTGCACCCATGCGTATATCACCCGTTACAGTAAAAAACGCCGGCAGCCCCTCACTGGCACCGAAAGTGTCCTGTGCTCTGACAGCATAACCGTCAACAGTGGAGCGGGCAAACCCTGGCACATTCTCCCTTGCTGTAACGGATTTAGCCAGGCGTCTTGCCAAGCAGTCAAGAAGCGATTTCTTTTCGCTCCGGCGCAATTCCACCGGCAGATTAGCCGCCAATTTCTCCCTAGCTTCTGCAACTGGTAAAACTTTAAATAGTCCTTCTTTCACAGCAACTACTCCTTATTGAAGCAAGCTAAAAACACCCTAGCGCACAGCCATAAAGTTTTATATCCAATTCATCGCAGGCATCCCCTATAACCTTGAGGTCAACCCCCAGAGAGAAGGCAATGTCCCTGGCTTCCGGGCAAGATATCCTCCCATCAGAAGCAGCTTCTAATATTGCCTCTTTTACCTTAGGATCCACATTAGCTTTGTCATCATTCTGCATCGTACTCTTCCCCCTCAGTTTCTATAATTAACAAAAAAATAGCGCCAACCTGGATAATTTGCGCTATTCTTAAACATTAACAACTCCTTTCCAAGGTTGGGAGGTGTCCGGGTTTCCCCTCTACCCTATGGCATAAAACTGCCTGCGTTCAGCTCCCATAGCTAAAGTGCCTTAGGAAGGCTAAATCGGAGTCCCTTATTTGCTTTGTCATCATTATATATTAATTATACATGAAAATCCCCTTTTTTTCTTCATGCCTTGACAAATCATAAGACTTCATTCAAGCTTCCCTTCCGATACCCCATCAGATCAAGAGTTACATAAGAAAAACCTATTTTTTTAAGATTTTCAATTATCTCTTGCCGATGCTCGAGAATAGTTCCAAAGGCATCAACTGCTGTTTCAATTCTAGCAACATCTCTATGCCAGCGCACTCTCACCTGCTCATCAATTAAAGAATTTAAAAAGCCTTCCGCGTCTTCGATCATTTTCAGTTTTTCTACAGTTATTTCTTCGCCATAAGGAATCCTGCTCGCTAGACAGGCTGCCTCTGATTTATTCCATGTGGAAAGCCCTGCATCATATGAATATTGACGAATCTCTTCTTTCGTGATCCCCTCTTCCAGAAGGGGGCTGTACACTCCTATCTCTTGAGCTGCCCTCATTCCAGGCCGATAATCTCCTTGATCATCCTGATTAGCACCATCCAAAACAGCGTGATAACCTTTATTGCAGGCTAGCTCATAGAGTGTCCCGAAAAGATGGTGCTTACAGTAATAGCAGCGTTCAGATGAATTGCCCCTTACCTCAGGAATCTTTAATGGTTCTGCTGTTATGATCATGTGGTCAGCCCCCAGGTCCTTTGCAATTCTTTGTGCTTCTTGCACCTCCCGCCGCGGAATCAGATCTGTATCCAATGTTACAGCCAAAACCCTTTTTCCCAGTTCCTGAACAGCGACCATTAAGAGAAAGGTGCTATCCACACCCCCGGAAAAGGCCACAACAGCACTTTCATATTCTTTTATCCTGTTCCTCAATGCCTCTAGCTTTTGATCAGTCATGTTCTAACCTACCTTACTTTAAACATTTCACTTAAACATTTTTTCGATGAAACACCATGACTCAGTTGGCGTTTGACTCCCGCTCATCAGAAGCGAGAAGTTTACACCAAGTTTGCCAGTTAAAGTGCAGCTCTATAGATTTCGGCGATCTCTTCTACAGTTGCATCCCTTGGATTTGTGATCAGACAGACATCATTTGCTGCTGCCTTACTGAGTTCCTGGATATACTCATCCTGCAAACCTATTTTAGAAAGACTCCTTTTGGCACCGATATCAACACATAACTGTTCTACAGCTTCAACTGCCTTCTCCGCTGCTTCCCTGGTACTGAGCCCAACTATGTTCTCTCCCATAGCTCTGGCAATATCAGCATAGCGATCCGTACAGGCAATCATATTGAAGCGCATCACATAAGGAAGCAAAATAGAATTTACCTCGCCGTGAGGGAGGTTAAGAAGGCCTCCCAGCGGGTGTGCCATAGCATGAACTGCACCCAAAATAGCATTAGACATAGCAACTCCTGCCAGTAAACTGGCCATTGCCATGCTTGTCTTGGCCTCAATGTTAGTGCGAGAAGCTACAGAAGCCCTTAGAGATGTAGTAATCATCTTAATAGCTTTCAAAGCGTAGATATCAGTCATCGGTGTAGCCGCAACTGAAACATATGCCTCAATTGCATGGGTTAGGGCATCAATCCCTGTGTTTGCTGTAAGCCGGGCATCCTTCGTGCTCAAAAGAATAGGGTCAATAATGGCAATATCAGGCACCAGGGATTTTGAACCGATGGTCATCTTAACCTTTCTGTGAGTATCAACTGCAATAACAAACTGTGTTACCTCTGCTGCAGCTCCTGCTGTAGTGGCTACACACAGCAGAGGAGGAAGAGGCTTTTCAATCTTGTCCACACCTTCGTAGTCGTGGATTTTACCCCCATTGGTAGCTAGAACAGCGACTGCTTTGGCTGCATCATTGGCACTCCCACCCCCCAAGCCCACCACAGCATCACACCCTGTGTCCAGGTATAGTTCCTTGCCGTGGTCAATTTCAAAGTCCTTAGGGTTTTCAGTTGGTTCTGCCCAGACCTGATACTCCAAGCCAATATCATTCAAATGTTTAACCGCCTCATCGACCCAACCGGACTTTTTCATACCTTCATCAGTAACCAAAAAAATTCTTGTCGCCCCTAAGCGGCTGGCACTCTCCCCAACCAAACTTAAAGTGCCCCTGCCAAAAATAATCTCAGGAACCATAAACTTAAATATCTCCATCGCTACACCCCCTCGATATTTAGAAACCCTTTAACACAATTATTCTTGATTAATGTACATTTTCCTTTTTTATTCGACATTTTTATTAATAAAGACGACCAGGGAACTCTCCCTGGTCGTCAGTTCTCTGTATCATTGAATCATAACTTATGCCATGGGTTTCATACTTTCTTCATATATGGCCCTTACAACTTTTTCGTCAGCCTTAATTGGAGCCACACCTAACAGAATATCTAAAGATGGTGTGTTGAAAGCCAGGTTCACCAGTTTGTCAACATCACTTTCCTTATACCCCATATCTTCTAGCTTTTCTGTGACACCTACACTGAACAGCCACTGCTCAACACCGACTGCACACTCTTCTGCCTCACCCGAAACACCTTTCAGGCCAGGAACAATAGGTGCATAGACTGCAGATAGAATTTCCGGAACTGCAGGATAAGTGTATTTAATTACTGCAGGAAGCAGTATTGCTAAACCAAGGCCATGAGCCAGATCCGGTTTTACAGCACTCAATGGATGTTCCATAGCATGGGTAAAGTGCAGCAATCCGTTGTCAAAGTCAATACCTGCGATCATGGAGGCATAAAGCAGGTAATACCTTGCTGTCAGATCATCCGGATGTGCAACTGCCTGAGGCAGATAGCGGGCGACCAAACGCGCTGTTTCCTCAGCCAGTAACACAACATATGGGTTAGTAACTAAAGAAGTACAAGCTTCATTGACATGGTTCAAAGCATCAATACCAGTGTAGCGTGTCTGGTTGGCCGGAAGTCCAATCAATACAGCTGGGTCATCGATAGCAAATGTCGGATAGATGCAGTCACCCACTAAGCAGGGTTTGTATTCCATCTCCGGGATGCTGGCCACAGCAAATCTGTCGACTTCAGTACCTGTTCCATGAGTGGTATTGATAGCTATAATAGGAACTGCATTCTCTGCGGTGAATTTGAAGGTATAAAGATCTCTGGCATTATACTGAGCGTTATCAGGATGAAGAAGCACTGCAGAACTCTTGCAGGTATCGATAGGGCTGCCGCCGCCGATTCCGAAAACTGCTCCGGCACCGATTTCTTTCCCCATTTTGACCGCTTTATCGATTCCGTCAACGGTCGGATTAGGAACAACCTCATCATACATTGTCCAGGCTATCCCGCGTTTCTTCATGGCAGGCTCTAAAACATCCCAGACACCGGTAACTTTATAGACGGTTTTATCAGTGCAGATCAAAACCTTGTCAATTCCCTGGTTTTTCAGCCAGTCACAGATGTCATTAACCTTTTGGAGAGCCCCAACACCCAAATAGCAGAGGGTACGACTACGAATCTCCATAACCTGATTAATATTAATTTTCGATTCCCAATTCATAAAATTGTTTGCCTCCTTCAAATTATTTGTTTACTTATTCACTTCTTTTCTTACCAACCAATTATCTTACACCGACCACCTCCGAAAAATATTATGTTTATTGCTTACATAAGTTAAATAATAGCAAATATCGTGCCAGCAGCTTGCCTAGGAGAATTACTTGGATAACACAGGCATTTATCTCTTGTTTGTACAGAAAAACAATAGGACTCGCCGTCAATGCGGCAAGTCCTTAACGAAAAAACGTAAAATATTCCAATTTCACGTTATGCTTATGACTATATCTTGTGTATTATTATTTACTGACATTCGCAACGTCTCTGGCAAGTTTATTTCTTCTACAATTAGGGCAAAGATTATCACCTGATACAGTCAATTCCAGTTGTTCTTTTACATGTTCTTTAACAGGCAGTGTACTGAAATAGTCCCCACACACTTCACAGCGGAACATTTCAAAAGATTTATGCCAGATCTTCTGACGACCACCTTCTTTTTTGACACTAATCGCCCCAGTAGGACAGATATCAGCACAAGCATTACAGCCAATACAAACAGGGGATTCTTCATCAAAAGGTGTAGCTACCCTTTTCTCTGTACCACGCATAATGGTAGAAATGGCATAAGCCCCCACCTTCTCACAGGCTTTAATACAGAGCCTGCACATAATACATTTTTCCTCTGGATCAACAGGCTCAACACCAGTGCACTCATATTCCTGATGTAATTTTTTCATATAATCGCTGTTCGGTGCCCGCCTGTAGAGCAGTGTTATAATGTTACTCCTGATCTCCAAGAGCTCAGGAGTGCTGGTCTGCACCTCAATCTCACTCGTAATGGGGTAGGTGCAGGAGGCAACCAAACGCTTACGGTCACCCTCTTTGACTTCCACCATACACATCCGACAAACGCCCTGGCCACCAAAGGCTTCACTGTAACACAGAGTAGGAATCTCTAACCCTGACCTGTTAGCTGCATCCAGTATGGTTTCTCCAAAATTGGCTTCTATTTCGTTTCCGTCAATTGTTATCTTCATCTTTCCCACCCCCCTATCTCACTTTAATAGCCTGGAATTTGCAGTTATTGATGCATTCCCCACACTTGATGCATTTCTCAGAATCAATTATATGAGCCTTTTTCTTCTCCCCAGTAATGGCATCAGCAGGACAATTTCTGCGGCAGCGGCCGCAGCCTGTACAGAGCTCTTCATCAACATAAAATTCAGTCAGTTCCTTACAGATCCCCGCCGGACACCTGTGATTATTGATATGCTCCAGATATTCATCACGGAAATACTTCAATGTGGAGAGTACAGGGTTGGGAGCTGTTCTGCCCAGGGCGCATAGAGCGGCCTGCTGAATAGTTGAACTCATACTCTCTAGAAGATCTAGATCCTCAAGTTTACCTTTCCCTTCACAGATACGGGTCAGGGTTTCCAGGAGACAACTAATTCCCTCTCTACAGGGGACACACTTACCGCAGGACTCTTCCGCTAAAAAGTTAACGTAATAGCGTGCAACGTCTACCATACAGGTGCGGTCATCCATAACGATAAGACCACCTGATCCCATCATAGAACCGGCTTGGGTAAGAGAATCGAAATCTACCGGCAGGTCAAGCAGACTTTCAGGGATACAGCCACCTGAAGGACCTCCTGTTTGCACAGCCTTGAACTGCCTCTTATTCTGGATACCGCCGCCAATATCAAAAATTATCTCACGCAGTGTGGTGCCCATAGGCACTTCAACCAAACCAGTATTGACAACTTTTCCCACCAGAGAAAACACCTTGGTGCCCTTGCTATTCTCTGTACCAATTGTTGCAAACTCCTCAGCTCCAAGGTTGATAATCATCGGAATATTAGCCCAGGTTTCTACATTATTGATTACAGTAGGATGCTCCCATAACCCTTTTTCTGTAGGATAAACATACTTGTCCCAGGGTTCTCCAACATTACCCTGTATAGAATTGATCAATGCAGTTTCCTCACCACAGACAAAAGCTCCTCCACCACGGACAATTTCTATATCAAAGCAAAGGTTGCTGCCCAAAATATTTTTTCCAAGATAACCGCATTCGCGGGCAGTTTTGATGGCATTGGTAAGGTTATTAACAGCCAGGTCATATTCATCCCGCACATAAATAAACCCAACTGAAGCGTCAATAGCATAGGCGCAGATAATCATTCCTTCGATAACCGTATGGGGGTCACCCTCTATAATACTGCGGTCCATAAAAGCCCCAGGATCGCCCTCATCCCCATTGCAGATCACATACCTTGGTGGATTATCTACGGCAGCACAGGATTTCCATTTGAGACCAGTCGGAAAGCCTCCGCCCCCTCTCCCACGCAAACCGGATTTAAGGACATCTTCGATAACCTGACTGGGTGCCATGGTTTTAACAGCCTTTTCTAAGGATTGGTAACCACCCCTGTCAAGATAATCCTGAACATAGGCTGGGTCAATTTCCCCAATATTTCGTAGGGCCATCTTTTTCTGCCTCTTATAGAAGTTGGTTTCATGGTGTGACTTATAGCGCTTTTTGGTGGCAGGATCGCGATACAGCAACCGCTGAACAAGTTCCCCCTGCTGCAGCGTCTTTTCCACTATTTCCGGTACATCCCCTGCTTTTACCCTGCAGTAGGTAATATCATCAGGAAGGATTTTGACAAGGGGACCTTTTTCGCATAAGCCATTGCATCCTGTAGCTTTGGCAAATGTCTCAACTCCAAAATTCGCGTTCCCTTTGAGGGCATCACAGAGTGCCTCATAAACAGCACCACTGCCGTTGGCCAGGCAACCTGTACCACAACATACCAGGATCATTCTTTTATCAGGGTTATGATTCGCTTCCATCTGACTCATCGCTCTGCCCCCTATACTCCTTTATGATATCTCTTAATAAAGCAGGTGTAACCTTCGGATATATCTGATCATTTGCTACGAGAACCGGTGCTAAAGCACATGCTCCTAGGCAGTTTACCGTTTCCAAGGAAAATTGCCCATCGGGTGTGGTTCCGCCAGGTTTAATCCCTAGAGCTTTGTAAATTTCGTCAATAATAACATTAGAACCTTTTATATGACAGGCAGTCCCATCACAAGCCTTGAGTATTACGCGACCCTTGGGAACAAGACTAAACGCTTTGTAAAATGTGGCCATACTGAAGATAACTGACACCGGGGCATTGACATGTTGAGCTGTCATTTGCAGGGACTCTTTCGGTAAATAATTGATCTGCTTTTGCAAATCCTGCATAATCGCCAGGGTAAATCTTTGTTCAGGGGGGTAACTGCTAACTATTTTCTCAATGGCATGCCTGTCATCTGGCTGCTGGCTGTTTACCGCCATGATTAATACCTTCCTCCTAACCTATCAGTTTTATAATGCAGTAGGTATTTTTTTACTTCAATTTTCAAGGGTAATTCCTTTATTGAACTAGAAGGGGGCGAAACAACTCTTCCACCCCCTTTTATCTTCACCCACCTGCAAGTCTAGGGAAGATTGCTACCTCATCTTCTTCCTCCAAAGTTGTTTTCAGACCTGCCAAATGCTCTATTGCTCTCCCGTTAACCAGAATGATTACATCTTTACCGATTTGTTTCTCCTGATTGGGAGCAGTTGGAGTGAAAAGCCACCTGGTCATTTCTTTGCCATAATGAGCGGAAAGTTCCTTGAGTAGTTCGACCAGTGTTGTTCCTGTAAAATCGGTAGTTTCCTTCACCCCGGTAATGTCTCGGAGAAGAGCAAAAAACTTCACTTTCAAAGGGGATCACCCCCCTTCATATTATTATTGGATGTCTAACTCCTGCAGTTTTTCAGAAGTAGGTCTTCCCTCAGAATCCCAACCACGCAATTCATAGTATTCGGGAAGCATAACATCCAATTTATTGACAGATCCCTTGCAAGGCCCAATTTTAATCGGGTCTTTTAACAGACGCGGAGGTAACGAATCATCCTTTTTGGTAAAACCATTTGTGATGTTGAACAGCCGCTCCATATTCCAGATTCTTTCTCCTGCTTTCATTAATTCTTCAACAGTATAATCAATTCCTGTTGCAGCGATCATCTGTTCGGAAATCTCAGGTGCACCGATAGCAAAGGTTAGGAACAAGCAGATCCCAGCGGAATCTACAGCTGCTGTTAAGTCCTGGAAGGTCTTTGTCCACCCTGCTTTGCCCTCAGTGGCCAGGTTATCCAATTTTTCAGGGAGACCCAAGATCTCTGGTGAGGTCATATAACCGCGCACATGACAGCCACCCCGGTTGTTGGTGGCATAGCTAAGACCCATACCCTGCAATGCTCTGGGGTCGTAAGCAGCCATTTCTTGTTTTTTGCAGGTCATGGACAGCTCTGGATGACCATATTTGCTAGCCATACGGTAAGAACCTTCAGCCAGATCATCCCCCATACCTTCTCTAAAAGCAGTCTTTCTGGCAAGCTCTACCATTGTTGCCGCATCCCCGAAACGCATGGGACAGCCTGCATCCTTCTCAGTAATAGCCCCGATCTCATAGAGCTCAAAAGCACAAGCAATAGTGCTTCCCAGAGTAATCGGATCCATTCCCAGTTCATTACAATAGTTGTTAGCTTTAATAATAGCTGCCAGATCATCGATACCGCAGTCAGCACCAAAGGACCAACCTGCTTCATATTCAGGCCCTTCACCAAAACTCTTGTAGGGGCCGTCAGGTACGTTAACAATCCTGCCGCACCCGATATTACAGCCCATGCAGCCTTTATTACGGACAAGATATGTCTTGGCTAGTGTTTCACCGCTGGTGGCATCAGCATTGGGGAATGTGCCGGAATCCCGAAAGTTATGGACCGGCAGCCCACCAGATTGATCGAGAATGTTGATCAGGATCTGGGTACCATAAGCAGGGAGCCCCTGACCCGTTACCGGGTGATCAGCTACCATTTTGCGAGCCCTTATCAATGCATTCATGAAGGCATCGGAATCAGCCACTTTGACTCCGCCAGTACCCCTCACTACAATAGCTTTTAGATTCTTGCTACCCATCACAGCACCGACTCCAGAGCGCCCAGCAGCTCTCGTGTAGTCATTTAGAATGCAGGCGTATTTGACCAAGTTTTCTCCGGCAGGTCCAATACAAGCCACCCTGGCATTGATATTGGTCTCTTCTCTCAGGGTATCGGTTGTTTCATTAACATCCTTCCCCCAGAGATGTTCTGCACAGCGCAGTTCAACTTCACCATCATTGATCCACAGATAAACCTGCTTTTCTGACTGGCCTTCGAAAACGATCCCGTCATAACCAGCATATTTCAATTCTGGCCCCCAATAACCACCTGCATTTGATGCTGCCATAGTGCCAGTAAGGGGTGCCTTACAGATCACATTGTAGCGGCCGGCATTAGTTGCCATTGTACCAGTCAAGGGACCGGTCATAAAGATTAAATTATTTGCTTCACTAAGGGGATCCATCTTGGGGTCACACTCTTTGGTCCAAAGACGTGTTCCCAACCCGCGGGCCCCAATGTAGTTCTGTATTTCCACTGGATCCAGGGCTTCTTTTTTCACTGTTCCATCGCTCAAATTAACCCGTAAAATCTGTCCTACCCAGCCGTACATTATTCGGTCACCTCCTGCAGTACCTCTTTAAATTTTGAGGCATATGCTCGTTTTTTGGCCAGTATGCCAGTACAGGCTTCTACATAGGTGATAGCTCCACTAGGACAGAACTTAGCACACTGGGGGTCACCATCACAAAGATCGCATCTCAGGATGTGATTCTTTGCAGGGTCATAAGCAATATTGCCAAAGGGACATGCTTGAACACACATCTTACAGCGGATGCATTTTGCATCATCCACTACCAGAGCGCCTGTAGACTCATTGCGTTTTAGTGCTCCAGTCGGACAGACCTTCTCACATGCTGCAGTCTCGCATTGCAGACACATCAGTGGTACAGAAATTCCCTCTCTCTCAAACTGCACCACATTAACCCGGGCCGCACTGGGGCGAAACTCTCTGTCATGTTTAAAAGAACACGCCAGTTCGCAGGTACGGCACGAAATACATTTCTCTGGATTCAGCATCAGTACCTTAGCCATCCTTGGTCTGGCCCATTATTAAAGCCAGACACTCCACCTCCCTCTCGTAACTTTGGTGTATTGATGTACACGAAATAGATCATATTATTGATCTGACTGTACAACTACCTTCTACATTTTTCAGCATCCATTTGATGAGAATAAAATAGATAACTGACCTTCCTAAAAAACCCCCTTCCTGTTTGCATTACTATTTACAGCAAAAAATAATGCAAATATCATGCCAATTATTGCAAGATAACAAAGAATCATGGCATTATTAATCATTTTGTATTCAATTAACCACTTTAGAACCGCATTGCTGAGTACCAGCCATCATGAACTCACCTGTTACCCACTGTTTTAAATAAAAGGCTGCCACTTTTGCGGCAGCTTCCCATCAAATTTACGGGATAATAACGATATTTTGTAGTCTATTATTTCTTTTCCTTGTACAGATAGCGCAAAACCCTCGGTGTAGTTCCCAACCACTTCGCAGCTTGAGGATAACGCCCACCTGAAGCATCCAAACTCTTTTCAATAATCTTTCTGGCAGCTTCATTGGAAACATCCTTAAGTGAATCCAAAAAGGCTGGAAGGTCAAATCCAGCTTTTACATCTATTTGATCGATATAATCATTCAGGTTGGCTGTAACCTCATCTAGCAAGTTTCGCTCTAAGGAGGGTGTTATCAGAGTTGGAAGTGTTTGTTGAGTTGGTGCAGTTTGTACTGTTTCTTTCAAATATCTAGCAGAAATTTTATCTGGTAAGTGCTCGATCATTATTGTAGTGCCTTCACAGATAGCGGCTGCCTGGGCAATGACATTGGCGAGTTCTCGTATATTGCCAGGCCAATTGTATCTGGTGAGTGCTACAACAGCCTTTTCACTCATACGCAATGGCCGTTCCTTGCTATAATGGCGTTTTAAAAAATGTTCAGCCAAGAGGGGGATGTCCTCACTCCGCTCCTTCAGCGGAGGCAGAACCAGAGTTACTACATCTAGTCGGTAAAAGAGGTCCTCGCGAAATTTTTTCTCAGCAACGAGCTCTTCCAAGGGTGCATTTGTCGCGGCGATCACTCGGGTATCCACCCTTATGGACCTTTCACCACCAACCCGAAAGATCTCCCCCGTTTCCAAAACACGCAACAGCTTCACCTGGATCGCCTGGGTGGCTTCTCCTACTTCATCGAGAAACAATGTCCCATGGTTAGCCATTTCAAAAATACCTTTATGCTGCGTCACCGCCCCTGTAAAAGCCCCCTTGTCATGCCCAAACAACTCGCTCTCCAATAAGGATTCTGTGAAGGCACCGCAGTTGATGGCCAGAAAATCCTGTTCAGAGCGGGAACTTACCGCATGAATATAGCGGGCCAGAACCTCCTTACCGGTGCCAGTTTCTCCTCGAATTAGCATTGTAATATTTTTTGCAGCAAGTTTTTCAGCGATGGTCAATAAACGCTGCATTTTTTCACTTTTCCCCGCCACAAAACCCACACTTTTTAGCACCTGTTTTCTGCGTGTCAACTCCTCATCATCCCGCAATTCACGCCGAGCAAGGGCACGGCTCAGAGCACGCTCCAAAATGGCCTCCAAAGCATCCAGGTTCTCGAAGGGTTTTTCCATATAATCATACGCCCCCAGCTGAATGGCCTCTACTGCGGATTTTACTGTAGAATAGCCAGTCATAATCACAACCTCGGTAGTAGGATACCGATCTTTAATTTCCTTCAAAAGAGTGATTCCATCGGTATCGGGGAGCTTCAGATCCAGCAGGACAAGATGAAAATACTCCTGTAGGGCATCTCTAGCCTGCACACCATTTTCAGCAACCTTAATCTCATGTTCTTTCCCCTCCAGGAAGAACTTAAAGAAGTTACACATTTCCACTTCATCATCAACAACAAGAATGCGTGCCAAATCCACTACCCCCTTTTAACAGGATTAATTCATCTATATCCCCTTTCTATCATATCTCTGGCTCGTGAGATGGAGGAAGGTAAACCGTAAAGAATGCTCCCTTACCGGATTCGCTTTCTACAACAATGGTTCCGCCATGTTTTTGAACAATCCCCAAGCTTACCGAAAGGCCTAGACCTGTTCCTTTGCTGCTCCCCTTACTGGTAAAAAAAGGATCGAATATTTTTGTTAATATTTCCTGAGGAATTCCCTGGCCATTATCTGAAATCTTGATAAAAACTTGTTTTCTTTCCTGGTCGAAACCTGTTTCTACTGTAATTATATGCTCACTGTCATTTCCCTCATCAAAGGACTGCCTGGCATTCAGCAGCAGGTTCACTATAACCTGTTCTAACTGCTGTGAATTACCTCCAACAATCGGTATCTGATCATCTAGCTCCCGCTGAATTTTAATATTTTCCGTTTCAATAGAATAAGAGACCAGCTTCAGGGCCTCCCTCACCACCTCATTCAAGCAGACAGGCTGAAATACATACTGCTCCTGCCGAGAAAATGTAAGCAGCCCACGCACAATGCGCTTACACCGCAGGCCGCAGGTTTTGATGTCATCAAGAATTTTATACCGATGGTCATCCTTCGGAGTGTTGCGGATCAACAGTTGAGCATCACCGATAATAACAGCCAGAGGGGTATTTAATTCGTGGGCAACTCCTGCAGCCATCTCTCCCAGAGCTGCTAGACGTGCCGCCTGAAGCAGCTGAACCTGCATTTTCAACCTCTCAGTAATATCTATTAAATAGACAACAACGCCCATCTCCCTATTCTCCTGAGTAGCCGGGTATCCGTACATCTCCAATACTCGCCCATCATCCAAGCGCCGCTGGGTGTTTATACTGTTGCCAGTCCTTAGAGCTTCATAAAAAACACAGTCTTCATGACACTGTGAATCACTTAGTGAACAAAAAGCGTCACAGTATTTCCGCCCAATGACCTCTGGCTCAGACAGGCCACAGAATTGCAATGCTGCCTGGTTAACCCGCAAAACACGCAGTTTCCTGTCGATCACAACGATAACATCACGTACAGCTTTGACTGTAGCCTCCCATTCCGACTTCGCCCTGTTGACCTCCGCAAACAGCGCACCATCCTGGAAGTATATAGCGATCTGATTGGCCAACTGCTGCAGAAATGTCATATCCATCGGGTCATATGATGTATCTCGATCACTTCCCACCATAAAGAGTCCATAAATCTTATTCTGTGTTACCAAAGGATTGAGCACCGCTACTTCCAAACCCAGCCGGGAAAGGAAGTTATCTTCTACACCCATTTCCTTGTTCCAGACGATCTGCTGGCAATTGGCAACCGCTTTCCAGAGTTCCTTTCCCTCTTCTGAAGTGATCTCGATCCCCTTATAACAGCTTTCATCTGCAGGATAGCAATAACTTACTCGAAGTTTTTGCTCGCGAAGAGTTAAGATGGCTACCTGTTTCACATAAAAAATGTCCTGCACTCGCTCATATATTTTTTTGACCGTCTTATTGAGATATTCTTTAGGAAGACTGATATTAAATTCTTGCGCAAGCTCATTTATTATCTCTAATTGAAAATTTCTCTTAGAAAGTTCTGCTATTTTATCTTTTAATTCAGCATAGTAACTACGCTTGGAAGTATAGACACCTGTCAATTTTTCAATTAACTGAATCTTATGCTCAGGCATGGCACAATACCCCCTATCACTTCTATTTTCTTAGCTTCTGCCACAGCATGGACACTCCTGTACCTGCTGTACGTTTAATTCTTCAAAGCAGCTTGCTAAACCATCATAAAAAAGAATCCTGCCCACCAGAGGTGTACCGATTTTTAAAAGCAACTTGAGTGCTTCATTTGCCTGGAGAACACCAATCACTCCGGGAGTGGTGGAAAACATGGGGAAAAGGGTCTCACTGTTTTTCTTTGGCCTGACATCAGGAATAGGGGACATACAGACATAACAGGGACCTTCCCCAGGAATAATAGTAGATAAACGCCCTAAAAAACCCTGCACACCGCCTTCTACTAAAGGCTTCCTCATATCTACACAATTTTCATTCACCAGATGGCGGGTTTCTTCATTATCAAGAGCAGTCACAATAATATCATATTGTTCAATTAGTTTTTTTGCATTAGGTTTTTCTAGACGAAGGTGATACGGAACAACCGTTATTTCCGGGTTTAAAGCCTGTAGGGCAATTCTGGCAGACTCAACTTTCGGCATCCCGATCCTCGATGTGGTATGTAGGATTTGTCGCTGGAGATTAGACAATTCCACATCCTGATCATCAATTATGCCAATCGTTCCTATACCTGCGGCAGCAAGATAATACAAAACCGCAGATCCAAGACCACCGGCACCTACCACCAGAACCTTACTACCGGCTAGTCGAATCTGTCCATCCTCTCCGATTTCCTTGATCATTATTTGTCTCGAGTAACGTTCCTTTCCCTGAGCAGTGATCATCATCCTCAACTCTCCACTAACTTCATAATTTAATTCTAATTACAAAATTATCATAAGAAATCTTATATAAGATTTCTAGTTGCAAAAATCATACCAGGTTACAGAACGATCCCACAATCACAGCAACGGTTCCCACCATCGGCCATAGATTGAAGCAATATTTACCTGTAATATTAACATTCCTTCCACCAATTACGAAATTTTTTCAGAATTATACGTTTTTTCTTTCCAAGGAAGCAGGAATTATATTGTAAGTGCAGAATTAAGTAATATGTAGATATATAAAGAAGCCGTCAGGAAGATTGGGTCTAGTCTCTTATTTCTAAGAGGGGGGTACCTGACGGCTTCGGGGGCCTCAAAATTAATATTTATTTTTAATTTATTCCGGGATACCTAATCCCGCTTTTTTTATTTTTGCTTGTGAAATAAATCACTCTCAACTAACTCTTAGTAGTCTAACAGATAAAATCATAACAGTCAAATAACCTTTCCGACTTTTTTGTGATTTTTAAAAATAATTTATAGAGCTTCCCTGAAACAGGAAGCCCTATAAATAACTCTGTTACCTTGTTCTAAAATTACTGCAGGTGATCCCGCTACCCTTATCCTCTTTCTTGCTTTTGAATTCTAACTCTTCCGCCTGACACTCACTGTTGTTATTATGAGCACACTTACTACAGCCACATTGCACTCTAGCCACGGCAGTTTCACCTCCTTTCGAAAAAGCTTTCATTTTATTATCCGCATCTAGAATAAAGTCTATCCAGTTAAGTTTTTTCAAAAATGGCGTAGCAGTGCAATAATTTTAAAAAATAAAACCATAATAATACAGCGAACCAATAATAAATGAATTAAACGGAGGTATGAAAAATGACAGAAGTTTATGTAGACCCAGGTATCTGTATCAGTTGTGGCACTTGCATCGACATGTGCCCCGAAATCTACGATTGGGATGATGAAGGAAAGGCAGAGGTTGTTGATGAGGTGTCTAATAATTTAGAAGAATGTGCCCAAGAGGCACTAGAAAGCTGTCCTGTGGAAGCAATAAAAAACATATAAATGAACTGCGAGATTTCTCAAGCTCGCCAAATATGGTTCTTGGCTCTGCATCAAGACGCAGGGCCAAGAACTTTATGATTTTCCACTATACTTATATTACATGGTTCTGCTATACTTTATAGTAATGTCATCTGCTATATAATCAATTTTCGGAGGGGAGAAAATTTGAAAACCAGAGGAAAGGTTATTGTTTCGATCCTTGTGATATTAGGATTAGCCCTGGGTGCAGGCGCCTGGTGGATCAATAAAAGTTTATTTGGCGATCCGTTAGTGACCCAAACCGACCCCAATACTGGCAAATCAATCCAGGCGTTTAATGTTTTACTGCTAGGAAGCGATGCGCGTCTAGGTGAGAAAACGGGAAGAACAGATACCATTATTGTCGCCCAAGTATCTAAAGATAGAATTTCTATGCTGTCTATTCCTAGAGATACACGGGTAGACATACCCGGACATGGCAAACAGAAGCTCAATGCCGCTGCTTTTTTTGAAGGCCCTGAAACTACGGCAGATATTGTTTCTGATATTATCGGACAACCAGTCAATAAATATATTTTGGTGCGTTGGGAAGGCTTTATGGATATTGTCGATGCCCTTGGTGGCGTAGATGTAGAAATTCCCAAAGATATAATATCCTATTCTCTGGATGGCTCTGAAAACAGGGTGGATTTGAAAAAAGGCGTTCAGCATCTCAATGGAAAGGAAGCACTTGCTTTTATGCGCTACCGAAAAGAAGCCCAGGGAGACATTTACCGTGTTGGCAACCAATTGGATTTCATGAAAGTCCTTGCTTCTAAATGCATAGAGCCCAGCACTATACTGAAACTGCCTAAGGTACTCCCGGAAATCTATAAAAATGTGGAAACAAATATAGATCTTAAAGAATTGCTAGTACTTGCCAAAGCAGGAATGAATTTTAAAGACAACACAATACTAACCCAGACACTTCCTGGTTATTTTTTAAATATAGATGGGGTTAGCTATTGGGGTTTCGACCCCTCGCAAGCCCACCAGGTGACCTATGACCTCTTTTATAATGGTGTCACCACATCGAAAGTGGTCATGGCAACACCATCTGAGCTTAATTCCAGCTCACAGTCTACTCAAGTCGCCCAACAACCGGAAGAGGATGTTTTTTCTCCACCAGTGAAAGAGGAAGTGAAACCACCACCACCAATTGAGGAAGAACAACCACCAGTGGAAGAAGGACCACCAGGGGAAAATCCGCCGGTTGAAGAACCAGTTGAACCACCGGCTCCGGAAACGCCAGAAGGCGAGCAATCGATTGTGGAACCGCCTGTTGACCCAACAAACCCTGTATAAACCACCACTTCCGATAAACTATATATTGATACTGATAAACTAAATTATGGAAATATAGAGAGAAAACAGGAGCATCAGCTTACTGCAGATTGCTCCTGTTTTCTGTAAAGTAATGTAATGCGGCTTCTGCGGCCTTTTTCAGCTGCTCAAGTTTAACATCCTTCTCATTGCTATCAGACGGAAGTTGGCTGGTCAATGTTTGATAACGCTGACGGACATCTTCAGGCCCTTCAGGGATTTCATTAAATCCAAGAGCCTTAAAATATTGAGGCATTTCAAAAGAACCTGGCAGGCATCTTATCCCTCGAAGCCATGTCTCTAACCCAAAAATTCCACGCTCAATGATATCTGCCAGGTCATCTAATGTCCTGACAACTTCAATAAATGATTCTGAACCACTGCGCAATTCCACTCCCCGGGATCTTGCCTTTTCGACACTATGCTCAATCCTGTACAGTTCCCCTTTATAACGGAAGTCCACATAACAACCCCAGCGATCCCAATTGAAGGTAAATGAATCGACATTGAACCTTTTCATAACGCCCTCTAACTTATATTCATAATAACTAACCCCGCTATGCGGCTTATCTCCCATTTTCCTTATCACTCCATCCAATACATTATAACTACTGCCTGAAAAGGGGCCTATCTTACTCATCACATGGGAAAGTACCGGTATGCCGTGCAGACATCTGAGGAACAAAAAAGGATTTACTTATTCATCACATGGAAGCTTCATGCTGTTCAATCAGATCATTCAAATCTTTCTCTAATATATTTCCTTTAATCAACACCAGCATCTGGTCCCGCTTTTGTAAAGCACTTTCCAGATCCAGTTGGGCAAGGTGTGTCTTGTCTGTTTCCTCCTTTGCTACATCTTTTATCTGCACCAGCAGCTTGGACCAGGTTGTTTTCATTTCCAGCATCTCTTGCTCTGCCCCTGCCCAATCACCATCATCAACCCTGATCATCACACCCCTAGTCATCACCTGCGTTCGATAGAGATCCGGCGGCACCTTTGTTGAATACAGTTCCATAAAATCGGGCAGATAACTGGCAGCGCTATTTACAGCCAGGCGTGCCCCTGAACGATCCTGGGCGGCAATCTGTGTGGGCAAAGTATCCAGTTCCATCTCGATACCGTCAATATCTTCGGCCTTTGCTCCAGCTTCCACTGCCCTGGTTTCAAACCTGTTCCATTGATCGTGAATGCGCTCTGCTTGTGTTTGGAATTTATCCCAATCGATTTCTTGTGTGCCCTGTCCACCTTGCTCATCTTGACCCTGTTGCTCACCCTGCTGCTCACCTTGACCTTGCTGCTCACCTTCCTCTCCCTGGTCTCCCTGCCCCTGCTGCTGTTGATTCCCTCCTGCCTTAGATAATTGGGGCTTTAATTCTTCATATAATTGATCCAGACTGCTCTGGAGTTTTTTGAACTCTCCTGGAATAGGCTTGTTTTGCTCCTCATTCCCTTGTTCAGGTGCCGGTTTGTTCTCAGGCTGTGAACAGCCGGCAGTTGCTACCATAAAGATAATAAGGAACCCCAGTATGATTACCCGCCGCACATGACTAGTACTAGTATCCATTGACAACACCTCCGCTTTTAGTATGAGCAGTCTAAAAGACATCCATACTACCGAGGACTACTTGGCGGCAGTTGATCTGCTTGTTCCTCCAGTATGTGCAGCCATTTATATAAATTCTTCTCAAACCTCTTGTCATCAATATCCTTTCTTTTTTTTGGCCCCCTGGTCCGTTTGCCACTGCGGCGAATTCTAGCCATAGTATCTCTTTCTTCCAACAAAAATGCGATCTCATTGCTTTTGAAGACTCGCCCCTTTGGCGTCAAAACAATGGCTCCTTTGCACAGAACAAGGGCTGCTAACCCCCAATCCTGCGTAACCACCAGATCCCCGGACTCAGTGAGATTGGCCACCCTGATATCTGCCGCCTGAGGCTCATCACTTACCATAATGTGGTGCTCAGATTCGATCAGGTGATTAAAACTAGCCACAGTTAACAGTTTTATAGAGAAATCAGCTGCCGCTTTTTTACAAATGGCCAAAGCCTTTCTCGGAACAGCATCCGCATCAATAATAATTTTCATCAAATCCCTCTTTCCTGTGATATACAGGCATCTTTATAAAAAAACGAGGAGCAAAATTTTGCCCCTATCATAACATATATCGAAAAGTCTTTTAAAAAGGAGTGACCAAGATGTCCAATCAATTCTGCCCCGGCGGGACACTGTACACCATACAGGCTGGGGATACATTTTTTTTGCTTTCACAGCGCTTTAATGTGCCCTTAGATGCAATATTAGCAGCTAATCCGGGGGTGGATCCTCAGAATCTCCAGATCGGCCAGATAGTCTGTATCCCAAGTGCTCCGCCATCTCCCTGTCCTGGGTTCTTCTATGTTATTCAAGCAGGAGATACTTTTTTTCTGCTTTCACAGCGCTTTAATGTGCCCTTAGATGCAATATTAGCAGCTAATCCGGGAGTGGATCCCAACAATCTACAGATCGGCCAGAGAGTCTGCATCCCAACTGGAGTGCCTGTATGCCCGGGATTCTTCTATGTTATTCAAGCAGGGGATACGTTTTTTCTGCTTTCCCAACGCTTTAATGTTCCAGTAGCTGCAATTCAGGCAGCTAATCCGGGGGTGGACCCCAACAATCTGCAGATCGGCCAGAGAATCTGCATCCCAGCAGGAGGACCTGAATGCCCTGGATTCTTCTATGTTATTCAAGCAGGGGATACACTATTTCAGCTTTCCCAACGCTTTAATGTTCCCCTGGATGACATTCTGGCAGCCAATCCGGGGATTGGCCCCCAGAGACTCCAGATCGGTCAAGTGATCTGCATCCCGACAGAAGAACTTGAATCTGAACCTGAATGCCCGGGCTTTATCTATACAGTCCAAGCCGGTGATACCCTGTTCAACCTGGCGCAACAATTCGGAGTAACAGTTGCGGCGATCGAGGAGGTCAACCCCGATATAGATCCCAGAAATCTGGCCATCGGACAAAAGATCTGTATCCCAGAACGGCGCTGTCCGAAGGGAACATTTACCTATGTTGTGAGAAAGGGCGATACTTTGAGTTCTATTGCCAGGCGCTTTGATACAACAGTACGGGCGATTATCAAGGTTAACCCAGGCATCGATCCCGATCAATTGGCCATAGGCCAGGAAATCTGCGTCCCTAAAGCTAAAGCAACTTAAATATCACATTCTACCCAGACCAGGTGATGATCTGACGCTTCGCCGGCATCAATAATACCTGAAGTAGAGGGGGTAACTCCTTTGCCGAACAGAAAATCGATCCTGGCACTGTAAGCAGGAGCCGTGAAAGAATCACCATCTGCAGGCCCTAGCTCTTCTAACGGAAAAATTGCTGTGGCTAATTCCTGAAAAGCTGCACTGCCTCGTTTCCCATTCAGATCTCCCCCTAAAATCAACGGGGGAAGGGGAAACAGCTTGCCAAGTGCAGCTTTGATCCTTTTAGCCTCTGGCACTCTCTGACTTTCACCTTTTACCGAAAGGTGAAACGTGCCAATCCCCAGCGGACCGGCACCGGGCAAAAAAACGTGTGCAAAAAGAAAGACCCTCTCCTCCACCTTTTGACCAGGTAATTTGAGAGACAGAGTCAAAACCTCTTCCAAAGGATAAGCAGACAAAACTGCATTCCCATAACTACCACCGAGAAGAGTAAAAGCCTGTGCAAACAGAGAGTGCCACTTTGCCGATGTATATGCCTCCAATTTTTTGGCAAGATACCGAGGCTGGTCAAACCAGGCGCAGCGAACATTTTTCACATCCACTTCTTGAAGTAAAACAATATCTAGCCCCGCTTCATAAATTTCCTTCGCCATCCTATTCAGGTTTCGTTTACTGAACATCAGCGGACAGCCTTTCCTTCCCCTACCTCCTTTGATATTCCAGGTCCCAACTCGCAGTCTTGGCATAGTGGATGCATCTCCAATTTCTCTATCTTATTTAATCTTCACCATTCACTTAGAGTAGAAGTTCTGCTTCGTACTCTAAGTAAAGGATCTTCACCCGTCAAAAATATAACCTATAAAAATAGTATTGGAAAGGGGTTACTTATATACCAAACATACCAACCTATTGAACTCTTAGTAGTTATTATGTCAACCGGCCTTAACAAATTATCCTCCCCTCCCCCACAATAATCTAATCGATATCACACAGATCTATCGATATAATGATCACTTTTGTCCGCAACAGTTACCCACAATATGGAGTAGATCTGCCTTTATTTCGGAATAGAGTGCCGAATATACGGAACTCGTGCCAAAAAATCGGTACTCATATAATAGATTCCCTGCCTCTTCCTATCCTGGAAAGCTGCAGCTTGTACCTTTTAGAACAAAGTGTAAGAAAATCATCCTCACGAAATAATTCATTTTATGGCACGCTTTTTGCATTAATATATTAGCGATAGTGAAAAAAAGAACATTCGGCAGAAAGCCAATAAGGAGGTTGAATAAGATGGCGGTTGCTTTGAAAGATATGAAGACAAGAACGGAGAAAAAGCAGGAGAAAAACCTGCAGCTGGCACCAAACTCCAAGAAGGCAGAAAGAATTGAATATAAATTTCCCTATGATGACATGTATCTCCTCTATGACCATATCACGAAAGAAATGAAAAAATAATAGTGGTTAGTTTATAGGAAAGGCCGTCTGCACTACAAAAAGGCAGACAGCCTTTCAATGGCATACATAATGCCATTTTTGTCATTATCATTATAAAAAGACTCCCCATTGAAGCAAAAATGAATAATTATACAAGCCGTCATCTCAGAAAATAAAAAAGAAGCTGCCGGCTAGTTTTTTTAATTTCAATTGGGAGGTAGACCGACAGCTTCGGGGGCCGCTAATTTAGCTATTATGATTCTTGTTATTTTTTCATCGATTTTAGATTTTACATTATATATATGCAATTATTGTGCCGGCAAATCGTACATTTACTAAAAAGACGCTTAGCGCGGCCATCTTTATAATAACCGTTCCGCATTATAGCTATAAAGACAGTCTGTTGAAGCAAGAAGATTTAATAAGAGTTCAATACAAAGTATTGTTACTCCAGGTTGATATTTGACTGATGACTTAATTGGCGTCTGACTCCCCCTTAAAAAAAAAGCGTTGGGAACTTACGCCAAGCCAGTCAGTTAAACAAACATTAATTAATGTATTCTATTATAGTACAAATTCCATCCATAAAGCAAGCAAATACCCCAAAATTTGACCCCATTTTACCTACTTAAACTTTACATTACCCCCAAAATCCCAAAATCAAAGTTGCGCCCCCATTACTATATATTTTCAAATCTGATAAATCAGCATCAGCATCCTTTAATAACACAATAGTTCGCCAAGATAATTTAACACCCGCTCCCACTTACTGGATAATATTAATATAATCAGGCATATACTTCCAAAATCCCTTACCACCCAAATGTCCTTATTTCCAGAAACTTGGTGAAAACATTACGAACACCGTGTATATCTCCAGGCGGCCTAGCAGCATCAAAAAATTGAGGTATAATTTTCCCGCATCAGGGATAACAGAAAAATCACCGGCAAGACCCAGGTTAGTAATTGACGCAGCTACATAATTAAAGGCAGTCATTAGATCAAAACCAAATGCAGTCATCACAACACAGGACACCGCCACAATAGCAATATATAAAAAGAAAAATTGCGTTACATTGCTTATGGTATCTGCAGGTACTTGTTTCCCACCTATTTTTAGAGAAAAAACAGCCCTCGGATGAACTAGCTTTTTGATCTCCAATACAGCCTGCTTTAATAAAATCAGGATCCTACCGGCCTTGATGGAACCACTTGTAGATCCCGAACAACCCCCAATAAACAATATTATAAGTAAGACAGCCTGTGACATATAGGGCCACATACTGAAATCGGTGTTAGTATAACCTGTGGTAGTAATAATGGATACCACCTGAAATGCAGATGCTCTGATCGTCTCTTCTATGCCGTTGAAATGCGAAATATTATTCAGAACCACCAACACAATAGCTGAAACAACTACTACCAGATAAAAGCGAAACTCCTCATTCTTCCAAAAAACTTTCAAACTGCGTCGATACAAAGCCAGGAAATAAAGAGCGAAATTAGCACCTGCTAAAAACATAAAGATGGTGATCACCCAATGAATTGAGACCTGGTCATAATAACCGATGCTAGCATTTTTAATATTAAAACCACCTGTTGCCATAGTACCAAAAGTATGACACAGTGAGTCAAATAAAGGCATCCCCAGGAAGCATAGGATTGCCGCTTCTAAAACTGACATCACCAAATAGATAAGCCAAAGAACCTGGGCGGTTTCGCTGATCCTGGGCAAAAACTTAACTTTCAACCCAGGGATCTCCGCTCGGAAAATCCGGTTGGCACCTACCCCTAGGTGGGAAAGTAGGGCAACCAGAAAAACAATGATCCCCATCCCGCCAAGCCATTGAGTCAGACTGCGCCAGAAAAGTATTCCTCTGGGAAGAGCTTCTGCATCTGCAAAAATACTCGCTCCTGTTGTGGTAAACCCTGACATCGATTCAAAAAATGCATCTGGAAAGTTGGTACATACACCAGATAACAGATAGGGCAAACAGCCGTAGAGAGAAACTAAGAGCCAACCCACAGTAACTATAGCAAAGCCTTCCCTGTACCGGATCTCACCCCGCTGAGGAACTGCCAGAATCATAATGATGCCGCTGATCAACGTAATGATAATCGAATAAAGAAAAGCCATCTTATCTGGCCCCTGATCATAAACAGCCCAAAGCAGGGGAAAAAGCATAGCCAACCCCAGAAAAATCAGGGCTTTCCCCATCAAATTGACCACCAAACGAATATTCATTACCTCAAACCTCTCCTAGGCTGAACAGAACTCCAGTTCCTCCTACTAACTTGGACTCAATGAGTCAGGGGGACGGGGGCTTTGACTCACTTGGATTCGAAAAAGTCTCCGATGCGAGAAATATTTTCCGGAATAGTAAACAATGTCAGCCGATCATCGACCTTGATGACATCATCTCCACTGGGAATAATCACCTGATCCCCACGCATTATTGCCCCGACTAAGGTGCCCTTGGGCAGGGGTATGTCATTCAATGTCTTATTAACAACCGGTGCCCCTATGGGAATAGTCAATTCGATCATCTCTGCGTCAGTATCCCCCAGCAAAGTAACAGATGAAACATGCCCCCGCCTGATATAGCGTAAAATTGATCCTGCTGTAAACATCCTGGGACTGATCACCTTATCTATATTTACATGATCAATCAACGGGATCAAGTCAGAACGGCGGATCTGCACAAAGGTTTTGTCAGCACCCAGTTCTTTGGCAATAAGACAAACCAGCAAATTCAATTTATCATCATCGGTCACCGCCACAAAAGCATCAGCTTGGCCGATATTCTCCTCCATCAAGAGATCAATATCTATTCCATCCCCATTGATAACAAGAGTTTTCTTCAAACGGCTGTCGATCTCCTGGCATTTTTTCTTATCCTTTTCAATCACCTTAACAGAATAATTTTTCTTCTCCAACTCCTGAGCCAGGTAATACCCGATCAGGTCGCCCCCTAAAATAACCACATGCTCAATGGCGGGCAGCCTTTTGGCCAGGAAAAGCTTTTCGGTTTCCTTCATATCCTTTGTACGTGCCATGACGAACACACGATCTCTGGATTGGATAATGTCATCACCGCCAGGCACAATCAAGCGCCTATTGCGCAGGATAGCTACTATTAGAAACTGTCCAGGCACATCATATTGATGAAGTTTTTGTCCCCGCATAGGGAAACCCTCTTCAATTTTCAGCTCAGCCATCTGAATCTGCCTGTCGGCAAAATATTCAATCTCCCTGGCATCCGGATGCTCAAGCAATTTAACGATTTCCATGGCGGTAACCATTTCCGGATTAATAATCAGGTCGATCCCCATTTTGGAAAGAGAGATACGCGGTTCCTTTTGCACATATTCAGGATTTCTGATTCTAGCAACTGTTGTGGGCACACCATATTGTTTTGCCAGGGCACAGGCCACCATATTTACCTCATCTGTCTCTGTTACGGAAATAAAAAGCTTCGACTGCCGAATACCTGCCTCCTCTAAAACACCGCAGTCTGACCCACTGCCATAGATAGTTTGTATATCCAGATGATCATCAACAATCTGCAGGCGCTCTTCATTCTTTTCTATGATCACTACATCGTGATCCTCCTTAGACAGCATTTGGGCTATACTAAACCCAACCTTCCCTGCCCCAACAAGCACCACTCTCATTTTACGCATCTCCTTAGTATCTTCTCTCTGACTAAGCACAGTTTACCATTTATTCTTTTGCCTGCAAACTCCCAATAAAATTTCTTGCAAACTCTTTCTCAATATGTATAATAGTAAAGGCAATTAACCTCGGTCAGGGTAGCAAGCACAAGGTTAATGAATAAAATATTCGGGGTGTACCCACTTAGCCTTGTCAGCCACGGGCACGACCCCCCTTGGCAGGTCTACCCGCTAAGTATCGACACTACCGAGTTGGACACCTGATTTTGTAAAAACCAGGTCGTATGTTATAATATGAATAGCAAAATATTATTAAATAATTATGGGGGCGTACTGGCTTCGACGGGGGAATAAGGAGCAAAAGAAGCGAGCCGGGGTTCCATCTGCCCGCAAAACGGTGGAAGGCTAATAACTGCCAACAATAACGAATACGCACTGGCTGCTTAATTAAGCAACCCGTCCGCCTGGTCTGGCCTGCGAACCAGTAACGGGCGTCACATAGCAGGCTCACCCGCTTTCTCTTAATCTCTGGAGAGACTGCCGGGGAAAACAA
The DNA here is from genome assembly GCA_002426495.1 of Thermacetogenium sp. UBA5472. Lineage (GTDB taxonomy): Bacteria > Bacillota > DSM-12270 > Thermacetogeniales > Thermacetogeniaceae > Syntrophaceticus. Next base: position 4,529 of record DIQC01000065.1, on the reverse strand, counting down.
TCAGGGATAGCTGACAGGAAGCTTGCCGATAGGCGTCTTGAAAGCGAAATCAAAAATATCGGCTGCGCTCGGAGAAGCTTTTGTAGCCGTTCTTTCGGACAGGGGTTCGAATCCCCTCGCCTCCACCATAAAAAAACTGAGACCGAAATCGGTCTCAGTTTTTGTTTAATCAATAGCCATGTTGGTAGTACTAAATTGAGGATGACAGTTACTCATAATATCAAACTGAAAGCCGGACTAATGAGTGCCAAAGCAAAAGTAACAGATAAGCTGTCAGATGGCAAGATTTCGGGAACAATCAAGGGTCCTATGGGGAATATGCAATTTGAAGGACATAGAATAACTGACTATGTGCCTTTGTCTTGGCCGCCCGTGCCTTTTTGTTTTTCCACATTCATGGAGAGACTATGATTATTGCTTTTTTATTTAAAAGGAATATAATCAATATGTAACAATAACAACATTGTAAAGGTTATAGATTTATTATATTTACTTTACTAATATCACAGGTGGCGAGTCCAAATGAATCCATCATTTGAAGAATTAAAGAAAGAATTAAACCTTAGAAATGTTAACCTTTCATATCAAAGGTTGAAGGTTTTAAAATATCTTACCCAGAATCAATGTCATCCAACCGTTGATCAAATATTCACCGACCTGCACAAGGATATTTCGACATTATCCAAAACAACTGTCTATAACACGTTGCGGGTTTTGGAAGAAGTAGACTTGGTTCGGGTAATCACCATAGAAGAGCATGAAACCAGATATGATATTAATGTGGAAAACCATGGGCATTTTAAATGTGAAACTTGTGGAACAATATATGATTTTAGCGTCGATATAGACTTTTTGACCCCCAGAGATTTGGACAAATTTAAGATCAATGATAAAAATGTGTATTTTAAAGGTATCTGTCCCAGATGCCTTTCTATTGAGTGAGTCAGGGGGACGGTGACTTTGACTCATCTGAGTTCGGCAGAGATTGTCATTCATGACAATCTCTGTTTTTTTTGCTCTAAAAGTCCCTTCCACTTCTGATTCTATTCCGTCATCCCCTTTTATTCTCACCATTTCCGTTCTTATGATTCAAGTAAGTCATGAATCATAAGAACGTTGAGTCAAAGTGACGTTGGCTTTAACTCTCCTTTTTCTCCACATATTGGTCGCCCGGCCAATCGCTATGGTATAATAATCCAACAAGAGTGTTCGGAGAAGGGGGACGGGTGATATGCCAAGGGCTGCTCGAAAAATGAGCGAGACTGGCGTCCATCATACGATGGTCAGGGGCATTAATCGCCAGGACATTTTTCAGGATAGGGAAGACAGAATGGTTTTTCTAGAAAAGCTTAGCGCTGTCAAAGAGCGCAGTGAGTGTAGCATTTACGCCTATTGCCTGATGAGCAATCATGTGCATTTGCTTATTGCCGAGGGTGTTGAAACGATCAGCCAGATAATGAAGCGGTTAGGCAGTTCTTATGCATATTGGTATAATAAAAAGTACGAGCGGGTAGGGCATTTGTTTCAGGGGCGTTTTCGCAGCGAGCCAGTCAATGTCGAAACCTACCTGCTAACAGCACTGCGCTACATTCATCAGAACCCCGTCAAAGCAGGGATTGCACATAGTTGCAATAACTACCCCTGGAGTAGTTATCATGATTACATGAACCCAGAAAGGACGGCCAAGAGCCTAACAGACACGAAGCTAGGTTTAGAGATCATAGGCGAACAACAGCGATTTGCCGAGTTCCATCAAAATTCGTGTGGCAGCGATTTATTTGATATTGATGATATTACCACGGCTACAGACGCACTTGCGGAACAATTGATACAACAGGTTTTGGCCAATAGGACAACAGTTGACCTACTGAAAATGCCGATTCCCGAGAGAAACATACTTTTGCGAGAATTAAAGTCCTTGCCTGGGGTCAGTCATCGACAAATTGAGCGGGTAACCGGGATAAACAGGAACATGATTCAAAGGGCTTGAGCCTCTCGGTGAGTCAAAGTCACCGTCCCCTTGACTCACCGGATCTCCACTGTCTTTTCCCTTGCAATAAAAAACACCAGATAGTTGTTTACTAGAAGCACACGGTAGCCTTTTGCTCTCAGCAGTGGGTTTTTAATAAGAGGGCACATCAAGGGCATTTGTGACAGGGTTCCTATTTTCTTAACTATTTCATCATACAGGTTTTTGGCTGCATCAGGTGAAAGTTCGTTCACATAATCGATAATATCTTGCAAGTCCCGCTCAGCTGAAGGGAAAATCAACAGTTCATAGTTTTCCATGAACTTTTACCCTTAGCTTCTTTGCAACATCAAAAAAGTCTTCGCCAACCGCACCATTTACAATCTCAGCTTCAGCTTCGACAAGTTTTTCGTAAAGCTCTAGCAGAGCCTGCTGGCGTTCGAAAGTTTCGATGCTCATGACCACCATATCTCCAATACCGTTTTTGGTAATGAAGACCGGCTCACGCTCTTTATGACATAATTCCGAAATTTCATTTGCTTTATTTCTTAAATCCGAGATTGGTCTGATATTCGGCATACTAGCCCTCCTTGTTATCATAATATGCACATTAAATATAGCATGATTATGAGAGAATACCGAGTGTGCTTTTTCAGATTAATAAAATGATACACACAGGCCTTTATAAAAACTTTCCTCAATTGTGATATATTGATAGTAAATCAAAAAATGAGGTTTTTTGATGGACACGAAACTGCTCATTGTCGAGGATGACACTTTTTTGCAGGATGGTCTTTGCGAACTGCTCCGGCGGGAAGGATACTCTATCGATTGTGCAAGCACATGTAGTGAGGCAAAACACCTGATGGCAGAGAACGATTATAGCTTAATTATTCTGGATATCATGCTCCCGGACGGCAGCGGACTCGAACTCTGCACCCGTTGGCGCAGCAGCGGGAAAGATACTCCTATCTTGTTTTTAACCGTAAAGGACGAAGAAATTCAAATTGTACAGGCGCTGGATGCCGGAGGGGATGATTATGTAACAAAGCCTTTCCGTCTGTTGGAATTGCTCTCCCGCATCCGTGCACTACTTAGGAGAAACCATCCTATTGTCTACGAAAAGAACGGGTTGCACATTGACTCGCAGAAGATGAGGGTCTTTCGCAAAAATGAACAATTGTTTTTGACGCCAACAGAATTTCAGCTGTTATCCATCTTGGTTCGCAACGCCGGGAGAGTAATGACACGAACTTTCTTGCTGCAAACCATCTGGGATGATCAAGGATTGTTCATAGATGACAACACCCTTTCTGTACATATGAGCCGCCTGCGTGAAAAGATCGGCGGCACCCATGTCCGGACTGTGCGTGGCATCGGCTATCAGTGGGTCGAGGATAAGGCATGAAACTCATCGCTTCACTTGCCGGGCTCACAGCGGCCCTGGGGGCATATTTGAATCTCTCCTGTGTAGGAACAACAAAATGGGTTGGGCTTGCAGTACTTCTAACAGGTGTCGCAGCATTTGTGCTCTGTATCTGCGTGTCGAGGAAGCAAAAGAAAACCGTATATGAATTGCATGAGCAATTAATCGCTTTTCTCGAAGGAAGGGATAAAACCCCAAAATTCAGCACAGACGACAACACCTTTGCACTGCTGGAAAATGATGTGGTCGAACTGGAAAACAGGCTGCTGTTGGAGCACAATAACAGACAAAAAGAGATCCAAAAAAACGCCGAATTTATCGCCGACATTTCACATCAGCTCAAAACACCACTTGCAGCGCTACGACTCTACTGCGAGATGGATAACGGGTATGATTCCGGCGCCCATACCCCCCAACAGCTCTTGCTGATCGAGCGCATGGAGCATCTGATCTATTCACTGCTGCGGCTGGAAAAGCTCCGGGCCAACATATATGAAATGAATTTTACTGCACAAAATCTTTCCGAGTTGGTCAAGCGAGTATGGGAAGAACTCCAGCCACTGTATTCCGAAAATGCATTTTACGTCACTGGCAAAGCAGCCATGCGCTGTGACCCCTACTGGATGGGTGAAGCGCTGAAGAACATTCTGATCAATTCCTGTAGACACACACCCCCAAAGGGCTGGATTCAGGTCTCCCTCGCAGCCGCTGATACGTCCATCACTGTTACTGTTAAGGACAATGGCAAGGGGATACCGGAAGAGGAACTGCCCAAATTATTTCACCGTTTTTACCGCTCTTCCCATACGCAAAAAGGAGGCGCCGGCATCGGGCTCGCCATCACCAGGACCATCGTGGAAAGGCATCACGGGACGATCTATGCGGAAAACACAGCCAACGGCCTCAAGATCACCCTCTGCTTTCCCAGGCTGGATGGAGTCCTGGCCATAGGCTAACAGATGTCTATTCAGCCATATCCAAAGGCCAGCCGGTTTCCAGCGAAGCGACCATATGGAGTCCCAGGTAACGACATCAGGTGCAGCGAAGATGCCGGTTCGGGCTGCGAGGACTGTTCGAGCAAACTGGAAGTTATAAATTCGCACTATAGTATCAGCGAGTTCCGCAGCAGCCCAG
>DIQC01000066.1:21290-21687 GCA_002426495.1 Thermacetogenium sp. UBA5472 | reverse complement strand
GTGTTCCTCACTTCTGAAACGCTACTCGACTTCGGATGATAGCTTATAACCCGATCAGGGTTTTGATTAACCCTAAGGCGGTCAGAATGCTTACGACGATGCTGATGTCCCAAAAATAATTGCGGGCTACCACAATGAGATACCCTTCCTGCATCGGCGGATTCTGTTCAAAGGTAGTCTGAAAAAGTTTTTCGCCGCTGGGATTGGGCTTGTCTAAATCGACTCCCTCATAAACAGATATTTTCTTGACATTAGCTGAGACTGTAGGGCCTCCTGCCTGCGCTAACGCATCCATCAAGCGTGAACCGGGGAGTATCTCGTAAACACCAGGTTTAGTAACTTCGCCCATCACTGCAACCCGAATGACGCCTTTGTTGACAATAATGGTGTCTCCATC
>DIQC01000066.1:0-21106 GCA_002426495.1 Thermacetogenium sp. UBA5472 | reverse complement strand
AATTCCAACAACGCCTGTACTGCTATTCAGGGCAATATGTTCACGGTCAGCTTTTTCGGTTAACCCGCCGGCTTGGGCAATAACCTGCATCACAGTAGTACCCTGCTGAACACTATACTTACCTGGGGTTTTGACTTCACCGAGGATCTGGATGTTAATCGGACGTGCCTTTAGAAGCACCACCGTAACCCATAGGTTGGGAATGTGCGGTTGCAGCTTATCAGTGAGCTGTTCTTTAGCCTCGGTTATGGTCAGCCCGGTGACCCTGAAGGCACCGACCATTGGGTAAGAAATATAGCCATCGGGACCTACCGCTAGTTCAAGAGTAAGATCAGGATGGTTTTCGACTCGAATGAGAAGTTCGTCACCGGGGCCGAGGGTGTAGGTGGATGCTTGTCCGCTGTAGGCCAGTACGATAACTGCTAAGAACAAAGTTATTAAAAAAGTGAGCTTGCGTCTCATAAGTAGTACACCTCGCACGTTCGAAAAATCAGCACCTTGAATAATTATCCCTTTTCTGTAAGAATCCTTCATCTATTTTCGTTTCCGCAAAAGCCTATATCACATCAACTCTACAGTTATACTACATAACGGTCAAGGCACCTATGCTCAACAAGTACAGCAAAAACGCTGCAATCGCATTACCTATAAAAATCAACGTAAGCGCATGCCTAAGCCTCATACTAAGTAATGCTGCCGCCAAACTGCCACTCCAAACTCCAGTTCCAGGAAGAGGTACTGCAACAAAAATTAAAAGTCCCAAGGAACCGTATTTATGTATCTTCATTCCGTTGTTCATTGATTTATTCGTAATTTTCTGAGCTAAATTTCGCAATGGTTCTGTTCCTTTTAACCATCCGAAAATGGGTCTTGCCGCTAACAATATAAAAGGCGCAGGGATCATACTTCCTACAAATCCCCACACCATAGATTGAAAAGGAGAGAGTCCTAATGAAATGCCCAATGGAATTGCGCCTCTAAGTTCAACTATAGGCAACGCAGCCGTCATTAAAACAACTAATTTAACAGTGTAAAGTTCGGATAGCACCTTTCCCATTACCCACACCTCGCCAAACACTATCCTGAGGGATAATGTATAGTCTCGAAATGACTTTATGCCTTCAGTCTTCAGCGCTTTTTCCAGAAATGATCGAGTCTTATCTAAAGTACCCTAGACGAGCTATAAATAGGACTTTATAAACTAATTTGCGCTTGTTGTAGTTCAGATATCGAATAATAAACTCAATTTCCTAAGAGGCTCCGAAAAGTTGTCCACACAGATTGTCAGGATGTTCTGAACGCTATAATTCTTAAGCTCATTCAGAACGGCCATCAGTCCTGGCGAAATCATAGTCTATAGTCGCCGATCCAAAATCAAAAATCCCTATTTAAAACCCGGCAAAATACCTGCGCCGCGAAGCATGAATTATTCTATTTACTCACTTCTTTGACATTGGATCGAATAACCCTAGGCATTGTAGGTTCATACGTGGAATAATCGATGGCAATTTCTTCTTTATCCTTGGATTCAGCCCAAATTTTCTCAAAAGCCTCTTTATATATCGTATATAGCTTGCCTTCATTTGAAGAAATATCGTAAGCTGGATCAATGTCCGAGTATGCGCTGTACGGCTGAAATCGCATCATGTCGTCTACTATTACCATACTGCATGTCGGAATCGAAGGGTAGCGCCGTAAGTATATCGAACCAAGGTTTCTTTTTTTAGGCAATTCCACATTGGCTAAGTGTACTAGCACGGCTATAGTACTTTTTATTGATGTTGGGGAATTGTCCCCGAGACCATTATTCTTTATTTCCCATATCTTACTTTTATCGTCCGGGAACAGTATTCTTACTCGACATCCATTCTCAATAGCTTTACTAAGTTTGGCTGGTGTTGGCTTAGAAAAAAGCGCAGCGCCGGTATTAACCAGAATATCAATACTTGATGCAAGTTTCGAACGTATAAAGATAGTCTGGCTTGTCCAAATGAATTCGAATAAGACCGCCATCAATACGCTGCAGGCGATAGCATGTTGTCTCTAATTTATCAGTAATCTTAGCCACCGCATTACCAATTTTTTCTTCATAGATTTCGGTAGAATCTCTGTATAGAAAGATTGTTAATAAATAAGGAATCGTTGTTGCCAATAAACTAACCGATAAAGCAAAAAAAAACTGTTCCAGAGAAGGATAGATTAACAAGAGAACAATGCTGAGGATCGTAATGAACAAGTAGATATTGCGCTGATTTTTCAACCCGTCATTGAATTTCCTTAACAAATAATCTCCTCCAATTCCGATCGCTTATTATGACATGGGCTATGTGCAAAATCGGACACACTCTAGAAAAGTGGTTAATTCCGAAACATAAATTATTTGTCATGAGGACAACCTATGATACATAGATAAGTATCAAAAAGGAGGTTGTCCGATATGCCCATAACTACTAAAATAAATGATACGAACATAATTGATTTCCAACCAAAGAAATATCACAAAGACTCCATTACTGATCTTATAATTAGCGTCGATAGATTAATCCAGCTCTTGCAAAATGGTTGGGTACCGCCGTATGGGAAAGACGAATCCTTTTATTATGGTTGGGCGGCTGCATTTCAGACAATTCGAGATTCCTCAGTGACTGATTTGGTCTATGACCAAATGACTAAAATACTCAGAAAAGATTCGGCGCTGTATACCAAAGTACGATCAAATCAACACCTTTTGTAAAAGCAAGCCCTCAAAAAAAACCTATCAAGCACCCCTGTTATGGAAAAGGCATTTGACCTGAGTAAGAAAATACTTAAATTCCTCAGTTTGATAGAAAATCAGGAAATAACATAGAAGGGTTAAGCAGGCACATACTGCTGCCCTCAGAAAAAACAGAAGCCATGTACCTTGGGGAATGAGACCACAAACCAGAAACACTAGACAGCCAACAATTGTCATAATTAGTCCATAGCCCAGTAGAGTTTTCCAATAATCCCATGCCGAACGCCGGAATACATAATGATACACTAGATATGAGCTGGAAATAGTAGTGCATAAGGAAGACAGGACCGTTCCCAAAAAAACACCTGCCAGCCCAAAAGACTTCACCAGAAGCAATGATAATACCAGATTAAGGCAGCCCTCTAGAAGTGAAATGTAACGATCGCGATAATAAAGCCCCATGGCATCCCGGTAGATAGCAGTGGATAGCTTAATACCATGCCAGCCAGTGAGATAGATCATTACTGCCATGATTACCAGCCTCATCTCCATAACATAATTCGTGCCTATCCAAACCGTTATGAATGGATTTAGTAATGTAATAAGGCAGGTACCGAAAAAGCCAAGCATGGTTGTTGTCAAAAAATTCAGTTTACGGAAAAAGACGTAGTTTGCCTCTTCAGTGGAGGACACTACTAAGTTACTTGCGCTAGCACGGACGGCACTGATGACCATATCAGATAGCTTCATTGCAACTCCGATAATCAATAAATAATTAGAATAGACACCCAAGATGCTAAGCCCTAAAAAGTGGGAAATCACTATACTATCTGTGCCTGAGGCCACAATATAACCGGCGTGAACGCAAAAGCCGCCTGCGATCTTTTGCTTAACCTCCTTCTGTAGGGTCGGTGTTAATGGTTTTGCCTTTTCACGCAGATAAGGAAATATCTTCTTGGATTTCTCCGATACATAAGCATTTAACCCGATGGCACAACCAATTTGTACGCATAAGTAGAGTATAAAATTGTGTGTCAGAAAGAGAATTAAAATTTGAGTGGCGTACTGCACAATAACGGTAATCTGTGAATATGTAGTAATAAGATAACTCTTTTGATCGGCCCGGATTAACGCCTTTTTTGCAGCGCAAAAATAGGTCACCGCCGAATTGCTTAAAAAAAGGAGATAAATTAACTCTATGTTTGGAATAGCGCTACCAGATGTAAAAAAGTCTAAAAACGGAACGAGACTGACTCCTACAACGCCGATAGTACAGCCAATGATGAAATAGACCTTTTGGAAAACAGCCATAATAGAGGAGATCTGCTTAGAGTCATGGTTGGCAAGGGGTCGATAAAGCAAAGAAACAAATGCACCGCCTGCCCCAAGTTCCGCTAAGGACAAAATGGAAAGGATATTAGAAAACAGCCCGTTGACTCCTAAATATTCGGCTGATAGCAAGGAGATGAAAGCAGTACGAGTAACAAAGGACAACAACGTATTGAGCAAAAAAGACCCAAAGATGAAGACGAAATTGCGAACAGTATTCAGTTTACGAGATGTAGTGTTTATTTCAAGGAGTCGAATGAGTTGTCCTCTCCTCTCAGGTTTAGTAGGATAGCGCTGTATGCCACCATAATGCGAAGCATGCTGGCAGTGTCTGAAAAGCCCTGACCCGACTGGATAGCAACCAGATAAATAATAAGGGGAACATACTGCACCAGACGGGCCTTAGGATTGTGGACGTGGGCATTAAAAAAAATACCAACAAATAAGATAACCACCGCCAATAGACCAATCAGTCCCCAAGTAATCATGACCTCCTGAGTAGCATTATGAGCACTCATAAGGTAACCGTATTTTTCCTGATACCTTTGCAGCCCCACGCCAATCAGCAGACGATCAATATGCTGAGACATTTCATGGAAGTAATACTCCATAATGCCAAGTCTGCTGTTGGTAATATCTGCAACCTGAAATCGGCGAAGAAAGCTGACCAAATATTCCGGTATAAGCCATACTGCCATATGAATAATAACAGCGCTGCCTATGGCTAGTGCTACGATACTTCGGAATACCGCCTTAACACTGTTGCAGCAAAATAGAGCATATAAAATAATGCCCATGGCATAGACCAGAATAAATACACGAGACTGTGTCATGATGCCTAGCAAAGAAGCTCCGCAAAAGGAAAGCAGATACCACTTTTTTTTACTTTTTCTGTATAATAGTAAGCAGAATAATGCCGACAGCAGACACAGAAAGCCAAGTTCGTTTGGGTTATAACTTACCTGCATGCTTTCGCTTACAATACCTAACTGCTGCCTAGTATCGCCAAAGCGCACGCCCAATAAAAGAAATTCACTAAGCGAATACTCCTTTAGCATTTGTCCCAACACACTTGTCATAGCCATCCAAAAGCCGAAAAGATATCCATGGAGCATAGCAATATTGTCATAGTCTTCATTTATATCCACCATCCGCAGAAAGGAAAATAAAAAGATGCCAGTAAAGCGCAGGTATTCCACTATGCTGAACAGTCCGCGAAAGGCTGAAAACAACTCCATAAGCAGCAGAATAACCATACTGCAAAACCCTAAGGTTTGCACCTTTAGTCGCTTTTGCTTACACAACAAGATCACCAGCGCAATGGCAGTAATATAAGTGCACGAAATACCAGGCGCAAGTGGTGTTAAAAAGGCAAGCAAGCAATAAATTCGCGATTTATCACTAAGCAGGCAGATAAGTGCAGCCACGCTGATAAATACATAGCGACTAACAGCCATACCACCTATATCTCGCAATAAAATTAACGCGGCAATAAAACCTATGAGCAGTAAACAAGGTTTCCGCTTGAAGACACGTTTGGATTTATGCTGTTTTACATGAGTGAGTACACATTGCTCTTGCATATTTTTTTCCTTGTCCGTATGCTTTGAAAAGGCATCGCTACGAATTAATTCTCTCTTTTAATATTATTTATATCGATCCAGCTGGCAATTTTGAGATCCCATTCATGGGGCTGAATATTGTTGCAGCCTCCAGCATGGTAAAAGGTAATTTCGCCAAACCAGACCTGAGCATCAACACAGTAAAAATCAATACGAGCCAATGGAAAAGGCTCAGACAGAATTGCCGCATAAGATTTCATTTCTTCAAACTGTCTGTGGCTTAGAGGTATTGGAATATCGTGACGTGCACGCGAAAATGTAACTTCTAGCAGCTTCATATTTTCATCATAAATATTGCGTCTAGCATCTGGGCTGTGAGCGCCGTCCTCCGTGCAGGTATCAATGTCCATCATCATAAATTTCGGTACACCGCTAAAGCACATAAAGCGGTAATCATGCAACGGCGAACCATCTTTATTTTTGAGTACTCTCTCGGCCACAATTTTGGGTTCTATGTTTTTATAATTCCACTCGCGACTAACCCAAAAATAATTTTGCTTCAACATAAAGTTAAATTTCCGGATAAATGAACGCTTTGGAAAAGGCTTTGTCCTATCAAAGATGATATTGGTTCCGGATGTATGATTGCATTTAAGAAAGCAGGGAGAAGGCAGGGTGTTAAAATTAATAATACGAGCATCGTCAAAGACTCCGTACTGCTCGTTAAGAATATGGCTCAGTCCGCATCGCTCAACATATTCTCGCACACGGTATTTATCTGAACATATGGTAAGCAAGGGATCTCGGTTATTAAGCTTCAAATACCATAATTTTTCGTCGAAGGTTTGCGGATTGCCTAATGAAAGATCCTTTCCGGTTACCTGCCTATAATGCCGAATAGCAAAATCCCGGTCACTAATCTGCTCAAACTCTTTCCGTATCTTTTTAAATGTGCGCCGTTCCCATAAATACTGCAAATAGTCACTGCTGTGGTACAATTTGCTGCGAACTTTTCGATAAACAGACATCATTTTCACTCCCGCCCATAGATCCTTTGTGCTAACTAATAAAACCCATCAGAAGAATCCCGCATTTCTCTAAACTTCTTTATGATGTAGGCCTCCTCCGCAGACATCCCTTTAGGGGCAAGAGTATTAGTCCGTTCCATCCAGTAAAGTAATGACTTTACTGCGACATGCTTCATACGAAAATTCCAATGCTCGGCTGTACGCCTTACCACTATACTCATTTTGCAAAGAAGTGTTTTTCAAAAGCAACCCGATGGCCTCTGCTAGAACTTTTTCCTCCGGAAGAATGGTTGTACTATAGTCCTCCTCTGCACTCAGAGGGGGTACAAGAATGCCATATTCTGCACATTCAATCTTATGGATAGCGGTATCATAAGACATATGAGATAAAATCTCCCTAGGACCGGTAGGGCAATCCGCGGCAACTACAGGCTTCCTGCAGGCCATAGCCTCTACTAGTGCATTAGGGAAACCTTCGCGCACTGAAGATAATACATAAATATCAGAATGCGCAATAAAAACATATGGGTTAGCATTCCAGCCTTCTAGTGTAACATTCGTCTGTAAATTCAACCGATTGATTAATTCTTGTAGGCGGGAGCCATATTCCTTTGATTTTTCTCCAACGATAGACAGGTGAATTGTGGGGTAATTGTGCTTCAGCACCCAAACAGCCTTAATAAGATGAAAATATCCTTTTATTGGCTTCAAAGTACCTACGGAAACCAACTTAGGCCCACTGAGGCCGCGAAAATGAGGGGGTATGCCAGCCTTTGCTAGAGATTGAATCTGTTCACAATCATAAGCATTATAAAGCAGCGCCGTTTTTTTCTTAAGGTTGGGGAAATCCTGTCGTATTCTCATTTCAATCCCTTTTGAAACACAAATGATTTTATCGGAACGCGGATAAAGTATACGATCCATATGGTTTTTTGACATGCACTCCGCTACGGCAAAACCCCGAATAGAAGTGAGTACCCGGATGCCACATTTCTTGGAAAGTAAGTTAATAAAATCGGATTCCCTCCCAAAGCTAAAGCAGGCAATTGGCCGATACTGGTTAAGAAACCCCCTCAGCCTTTTACAACGCTTTAATGTTTTAATTACTTTCTTGAAAATAGATGAGGTCAGCTCACCCACGTCGAGATTGAGGACAGTGCCGAAAACCGGGTAGTTCATTATGCGATTATCAAAGAGGACAACGTATACCTCATAAGCATCACAAAGCATTTCGCTCAGACGCGAGACAAAACGCTCCTGCCCGCCAAAATCCATTCGTGCAACAAATAGAAAAATAGGCCTTTTCATCCGGTTATTCCTCTTGTTCGTTTATAAATTCCATAAACAACAGGCACAAGCATATTAGAGGTAACCTTGGCATAATAACGGGAAACCAAAGTACCGCCAAAGCCGGCTTTAAAAGCGTTGATGCTCGCTAAAGCCGGATCAGTGGCATATCCGCCCCAATCATAAGTAATAAATCCTTGCTTTTTAAACCAAAGCATATCTTCGTAATGGAGCAAGCGATTTGCTCTACCAACAGCATTGCGCATGGCATTTTCTTCACAGACTCGAAAGATAGAGACAGAGTAAAGCAGACGGGCAATTCGGTCTCCTGTCACATAAACATGATAAGCCACTACTTCATTTCCTATTTTACTGATGGACATGGTAAGAAAACCGGCTGCGGCCAAAGTACGTAAATAACCTCTGACAGAGACAGCGGTCATCTTTTTTTGCCTGTACATTTCGGCATATGCTTCATCAAACTGACGGAATAAGCCCTTTATTCCAAACAGAAATTTCCCAGAATATTGCGCACAGCTTGCGCCATCCTTTTTTGCCCTACGAATTTCATTACGTATAGTACTGGTGCAGCAAACAAGAAGTTTTTCCTCTGACAACGTTAAGTCTGAAACCAGCGTCTTTGATTCCCGTGCACCAAGTAGAGTCTCGCCCTTTTGCAGAGCAATTGGCTGCATCATGTTTTGGTATATGCAGGACGCGTACTCAGTTGCAGAAAACCCCTTTGGTATATGAAACCACAGTTCAGCCACTCTAAAAGGTTTTCGTTTTCGTAAATATATCATTACTACTCTCCATAGAATTTATTTTTCTCTTCATATCGAAAGCGAATGTTTTGATTTTTCTCGCCCCTTTCAGAGTATTATGAGAAAACCAATTGATGAAACCGCGCGAAAGAGAGTCACTGCTTCTTGCGGTGGAAACAACATCCCAAAAAGTACCGCAATGCACTCGATTCTCTTGCACAAAGCGCTCCAATCGCTCAAACATATGAGATTCCCAAAAATTGATATGAAAACAAGTTGTATCCACTCCGTAAAGGCCTTTATGTGGCCGTGCCCAAACTTGGGGGACAAACAACATTCCGTTTCTTTCATATGGATAGGCGCAATAACCGTCAGTCACTACAAAAATATCGTTTTTCTTCAGTGCTTCTACGGTAATCCAATCCATGGAATGGCCTGGTGCCATAAAAGCGTCAATAGCAAGGCCGTTCAACTCAAAAATGGCTTTGCCTTTTCTAATTTTCTCTTCCTGTAGCGACAGAGGAAGACCTGCAAATTCTGAACAAGGATTAATATTAAATATCCCGCTATCGTTAGTCACATACACATGATTATATCCGTGAAGCGCAATAGCCCAACCATGTTTTTGCTTCAATTCCCGTATCTCAGACCAAAAGCGCTCTTGAGAAATACTTTCCCTACCAGCCTGTCTTTTAAGCTCAATATCTTCATTATTTGGTATCACGCCGATAATAGGCTTAATTTGATACTTATGAAACAAACTTCTTATCAGACTAAAATTCTCATAATTCATATCCCACGATATATCATCCAAGCGAAATATCTGTGTCATACTCATTGAATGCATTCTCCTTATATCGCCGTGTATTAGGAACCCGCAAAACTAATCTACAGTAGCGACTCTTCAGGTGCACTTAAAATAGAGTTCGCTAGCAGCAAAACCTTTGTGCATTTAATGCGCATTTCGACTAAGATGTTTTCGCCTTCAAGCAATCTGTTTCATATGAACATTGCTATGATTGTTACACAGCCCATGATAAAAATGCTGTAGCCAAGCCGCCGTCTGAAATATGTCAAATCCCCTTGATTTTATTAAGTCTGATGTATCTAGTCTTTCGTATCCACCTCTATATTTCAATACCCTTTTTGCCCAGTCCGTAGATGAAGAAGACAAGTACTCTTTTTCAATTAAATCTGTAATATAGGCTTCTTCGGGAATTGCTTCTGAGACTACTGATGGAAGGCCTGCAGCCTGTGACTCAATTACCGATAATGGTAGACCTTCATACAGAGAAGGGAATAAAAAAACATCAATTGCATTCAGCAATTCTGGAACATCAGAACGAGAGCCCAAAAAGACAACATAATCGGATAACCCTAATTGAACAACTTTCTTTTCAATAGTAGACCTGAGAGATCCATCACCAATTAGCAGCAATATAGAATTTGGACATTGTTCGTGGACCTTCTTAAAAATATCAATCAAAAATGTATGGTTTTTCGGCACATTTAATCTTCCGACATTTCCGATTACGAATTTGCCTTCTAGTCCAACTTTGTGGCGCACTTCATTCCTAACAATCTGGCTATATCGAAACTTTTCTGCATCTATCGCATTATGTAAAATATGAGTAACAATACTTTTCCTGCCAAACATCCACTTCGCTGCTGAATTTGAACACGCAAATAGATATCTGGCAATATACCTCAAAGGATACCTAGATATTACCTTTAGATACGTCTTGATAGATGATTCACCACCAGCTGTATGACTATGAGCAATGGTTACCCTGCCAAGATTATTAGCAACACTCAAATATACAAAAGCAGGCGAAGTATGGTGCCCATGTACTATTTCCCACTCTGGATGTTGGCATAATAATTCTTTCCATGTCCGCCTATAATGATGATGATTAAACAAGGTATATCTAGGCACACGAAATACCCGGCCACCTAAGGCCTTGATTTCGGATTCGTATGCATATTCATTTGTTCTCTCATTTACCACAAAATCGAATTGCATCTTTTCCCTATTTATATTGCGATACAGGTTCATGACGATGGTTTCAGCGCCACCACGGTCAAGACTAGCTAACACCTGTAACACTCTGATTGGCTTCTTGCCCGAGTTCTCTTTTCTCATATACATACCCTCACTGATTCGACAAATAGACCATATGGTTTTAAAAAGATATCAGGGGCTTATCCTATATATTTATTAGAAAGCCGATCACAAATTCCCCTTGTACCAATCTATCGCTTCCAATATGCCTTTTTTAAAACTCCATTGCGGATCATACTTTAACAGTTCTCTGGCTTTACTGATGTCAGCATTACTATGCCTAATATCCCCTGATCTCTCCGGCCCAAATAGAGGTTCTATATTCTTGCCCAACATTTTACACAATTCTTGGTAAATATCAATCAGGTACTCTCTGTCACCGTAAGCGATGTTAAATGCTTGCCCAGCGACTTCATGCGAAGCCATACAAGCCCTCAAATTAGCCTCAATAACATTTTCTATGTATGTAAAATCGCGACTCTGTTTCCCGTCTCCGTTAATCACAGGTCTTTCATTATGCAACAATTGCTTTATAAACTTAGGTATTACTGCAGCATAAGCACCATCTGGATCCTGTCTTCTGCCAAACACATTAAAGTAACGCAGCCCGTATGTATCAAGCCGAAAAATATTAGAATACATTTTCCCATATTCTTCGTTAACTCGCTTTGTCAAAGCATATGGAGATAGCAAATTTCCCTCTCTGCCCTCTTTTTTAGGTAGATTAGGTTCATCGCCATAAACTGAAGAACTGGAGGCATAGACGAACTTCTTAACTCCCTTTTGCCTGGCTGCCTCCATCATGTTTAGGGTACCCTTGATATTAATCTCCTCATAAGCCAGTGGCATCTCGATGCTTCTCGGAACGCTGCCCCAGGCGGCCTGATGTAAAACAAAATCTATTCCGTTACAGGCCTGCAAACAGGTATCAAGAACACGAATGTCACCCTTTATAAAAAGGAAATTTGGGTTATCAGCAAAAGGACTCAAATTTCCTTCTTTACCGGTAGACAAGTTATCAAGCCCACGAACTTGATACCCCAGTTTAAGTATTGCCTCCACCAGATTTGAGCCAATAAACCCAGCTGCCCCAGTTACTAAAAATTTCGATCCTTGCGGAAAAACAATATTTTGGTAACTCATCCTATAGCCTCCAATATAAGAAGCCTGTTCTTTCTGCTTCTTCACGCTCAAACATTCCCTTGACGTCAATCAATACATAGTTTTTTTGCACTGCCGTATTTTTCTTTGAGGTAGCGGCAGCCTCACCCATAATATCCAATTGCGGGTTACGGCTTTTACCTGTTGTTCTGCAAATCCTCTTTATATCTTCCAAACTCATAGCCCTAAACTCTTCATGGGGAACTGCAAAAACAACGGCATCAATATCAGTTATATCGGAAGCCTTATGCGCTTTAATTCCGTATTCCCGAAGTATTTCTTCGTTATCAGCTACTGGGTCTACAACTTTGACTACGATTCCGTACTCTTCTAATTCTTTAATGATATCAATTACTTTGGTGTTTCTTACATCAGGACAATTTTCTTTAAATGTGAAACCGAAGATAGCAACTGATGATCCTGCTATCTGCTTTTTGGCCTGGATCATTTTTTTAACAAGGTTTTCTGCTACATACTTGCCCATGCCATCGTTGATTTTTCTTCCTGCAAGAATTATCTGAGAATGATATCCCAATTGTTCTGCTTTATAAGTAATGTAGTATGGATCAACACCAATGCAATGCCCTCCAACGAGTCCGGGGGCAAAGTTCAAGAAATTCCACTTCGTACCGGCGGCCCTGAGCACCGATTTAGTATCTATGCCCATTTTGTGGAATATAATTGAGAGCTCGTTCATGAAAGCAATATTGATATCACGCTGAGAATTCTCGATTACTTTGGCGGCCTCTGCTACCTTTATGGACTCTGCCCTATACACGCCAGCTTCAACTACCAGCTCATAGACTTTGGCGATCGTATCCAATGACTCTGCATCCATGCCGGATACTATTTTTACAATAGTCTCCAGGCGATGGATCTTGTCACCGGGGTTAATCCTCTCAGGAGAGTAACCAACCTTAAAGTCAATTCCGCATTTGAGACCTGATTCTTTTTCAAGAATAGGGACACAGATCTCTTCGGTTACTCCCGGATATACTGTTGACTCAAAAACTACAATTGATCCTTTTATCAGGTTTCTCCCCACAATACAGCTTGCTGATTCGACAGGTTGCAGATCGGGGGTATGGTCTGGGTTGACCGGAGTAGGCACAGCTACAATGTGGAACTTTGCTTCCCTTAGCTTTTTTTCATCATTAGTAAACTCGACAGTAGTATTCTGAATTGCCTCATCTCCGACTTCCTTTGTCGGATCAGACCCTCTTCGATACAGTTCAATTTTCTCTTTATTAAGATCGAATCCTATAACATCAACCTTTTTCGCAAACGCAACCGCTATTGGCAGACCTACATAACCAAGTCCGACAAGAGAGATTTTTTCATCGCTGGTAATAATTCTTTCATATAAATTCATGTCTACTTACTCCTTGCTATGCCATTTTCATTGTGCTTGTTATTTCGCGAACAACATAGTTTACATCGTAAATTCTCTCCTGCAATCTCCAAACCTTGTTCTCCCATTGTTTTACAAAAGCCTGCAACTCCAGTAATTAAGAATGCTGTCTTCTGAGAGACTTAATATCCCCAACCCATGCTTTAACTTACAAATTTAATCGGTTTGGCAGGAATTCCAACTGCAACACATTTTTCCGGAAGATCTGATACAACTGTTGCCCCTGCGCCAACTGTAGTCCAGTCTCCTACTCGAACTTTATTGATAACAGAAGCATTTAGTCCTAAATAACTTCCTTTACCAAGGACAACGTCGCCAGCTATATTTACCCCTGGCATTAAGCTGCTGTAATCATCTAAAACGCTATCATGCCCAATCCTCGTTCCTAAGTTCAGTATACAATGCCGCCCTATCTTCACATTAGTAGTTATGATTGTGTCACTACAGATGATGGAGCCTTCAAGAACAGTTACATACTTTGACATCTTGACTGAAGGATGAATTAAAGTTCCAAAGCTAATGCTTGAGCTGGAAATAGAATCAATGACAGTTTTACGTGTTGACGGGTTCCCGATAGCACAGACCACAAAAAAACTTGCTGCATGTTTATTTAACCAGTCAATGCCTCCTAAGACAGAATACCCTTCAGCAGTCTCAACCACTGAATCATCGACGAAACCAAGAATATCCCATTGAGGTTTTGATAAGGCATTATTAATGTCACTTACCAGCCAAGCGACTTCTCTTCCAAAGCCGCCAGCTCCAATGATGACGAGAGGTTTTATAATAAGCTCCTCCCTTCGCACTGACCATACTTTCGGCAGTACCCAAAAATTCTGTCATTGTAGCTGAGCCATTCCCACTTATGCCTTCACGCTTAATAACAAAGGCAAATGTCATGAAAATAATCTTTATATCTAGCCACAAACTGCAGCGGTCAACATACCATACATCCATCTGAAATCTTTCTTCCCAAGATAACAGGTTTCTACCATTAATTTGAGCCCACCCCGTAATACCAGGCTTTACTTCGTGGCGACGGGCCTGCTCAGATGTATAACGGTTCAGATACTCAGCCCTAAGCGGTCTAGGACCTACTAAACTCATGTCACCTTTTAACACATTCCACAATTCTGGCAATTCATCCAGACTAAACTTGCGCAGAAACGAACCCAAAGGCGTTAAACGTTCTTCATCCGGTTTTTGATGACCATTATGGTATTCGTTTTTCATTGTCCTAAATTTGTTTATTAGAAAGACTTTCCCGTTTAACCCCGGCCTTGGTTGACGAAATAACACGGGAGAACCCATTTTAATCCTGACTACTATGGCTATCGCTGCAAGCAGCGGACTCAAGATTATTAATCCAAGAGCTGACACGATAATGTCCATAATTCTTTTGAAAAAGTCATATGCTAGCCTTTTCATACTGATCACACCTAGCCCTTAGTAGTTGTTTAAATATGCCAATCTGTTTTTCGATTACTTTATTCTCATCAAAGAGACTCTTGGCTCGAGCTAGTCCATTTATGCCAAATCTCCCGCGTTTATAAGGATCATTAATCAATACAAGCAGCGTCTTGGCTAGCGGTTCTACTTTCCCGACCGGCACGAGTAGCCCCGTTTCTTCCTGTAGGACTTCTTCCCTACATCCCCGAATATTAGTGGCAACTACCGGCAAGCCCATTGACATGGCCTCAATAATAGAACGGGGCATTCCTTCACGGTATGAAGGAAGAACGAATATGTCGGATGCCCTTAGGATAGTCTCTATATCATTACGCTTGCCCAACAAATGAATTCGTTCCCCAAATGGAGAGTTCCTGACAACTTCTTGAATTTCTTGGACGATGCCATCACGATCCCCGTCGAAAGCATCCCCTACTAGAACCAAATGAACATTTTTGACTTGGCCAGCAACAATGGTAAATGCCTCGAGAAGTTCGAGAATACCTTTTTCTCGTACCATGCGTGCAACTGTGCAAATAACAATGTCTTGAGAATTAAGCCCCAGTTTACCGCGCAAAATACCCGCTTTGTTGCATAGGTCTTTGCTCTTAGGTTCGAAGCGGATTTGATCGACACCATTACTTATCCAGGTACCATTACCGCTTTTGCATATATGAAGCTTTATCGCTTGCTCATAATCTTCCTGACTCTGAAAAAACGAATGCGTTGTAACTTGTCCAGCCAGCCATTCAGCTATCTGTGCCAAATTTCGCTTCAGAGGCATCATGTTTTCATGAAAATAAAATCCGTGGACTGTGTTTACAATTCGAGGTACTCCGCATGTCCAAGCTGAAAATCTACCTATAATCCCAGCTATAGGCGTATGTGTATGTATGATATCATAACGTTCTTTCTTGATAATTTTCCTTAATTCAAAAAATGGTTTCGTGATATACTTCGGAGTTAAGGATCGACTAAAATCGACCGGAAAAACTTTGAAACCTTCTTTTTTGATCAGCTCGGTATATTGTCCTTCCGCACATGCCACATGGACTTCGAAGTCGTCCCTCAGAGCTTTCAATAATGGGAATAAGAGATGAAAGATGGTAGAATCCACAGAAGTGATTTGCAGCATTTTTGGCTTTGTTATCATCAATCCATGCGCCTCATATCATTTATTAATGCAAAAACCCGCTAGCAGCAACCTGCTCTTCTGCAGTACCTGTCCGCTTTCCAATTCTATCTCCTCCGCCGATCACAGAATCTTCAACATACTCCAAGATTGCGTTAACATCTCCGTGCTGAAGACAGACTGATAGACGCTCTTTTATTGCCTTAAGTTCGGTGTCCATCTCTACCGGTATTTTCGCTACAAAAATGCGGCTGTGGCGCGTCGCGTTGGTGCCTTCTTCTGCTGTAAGCAGCTCTTCGTAAAGCTTTTCTCCTGGCCTTATCCCAACAACTTCTACTTTGATGTCTTTTCCAGGTTCATACCCAGAAAGCCGGATCATGTTCTCAGCCAGATCTACAATTCTAACCGGTTCGCCCATGTCAAGCACAAATACCTCTCCGCCTTGAGCCATGGAACCGGCCTGAATGACTAATTGCACCGCCTCGGGAATTGTCATAAAATAGCGTGTCATGTCAGGATGAGTTATTGTCACAGGTCCGCCGCGGGCAATTTGCTTCGTAAACAGCGGCACTACACTGCCGCGACTTCCTAAAACATTTCCAAAGCGCACCGCGGTATAAACCGTACTTTTCCTAAGCTTGGCGTAAATCTGCATGATGAACTCGGCAACACGCTTGGTGGCCCCCATGATACTGGTGGGATTAACAGCCTTATCTGTACTGATCAGGACAAAACGTTCCACGTTATAGCGGTCACAAGCACTGATCACATTGAAACTACCAAATATATTATTCTTAACAGCTTCCTTAGGCCAGGATTCCATCAATGGAACATGTTTGTGCGCGGCGGCGTGAAAGACAACTTGCGGTCGCAGTCTGTCAAAAAGCTGATCTACAAAATCACGATCGCGAATATCGCCAATAACAGCGCATGCGGGTGTCTCCGGCAAGAAATCATGCATTTCCTGTTCAATTTCATAAATCGAGTTCTCGCCGCGCCCCATCATGATGATTAACTCTGGATCGAAGCGGCTGATCTGGCGCACAATCTCGGATCCGATTGAGCCTCCGGCCCCGGTTACCAGAATTCTCTTACCCCGCAAATAATGAGCAATGTTGTTCATATCCATATGGATTGGTTCACGCCCCAGCAAATCCTCAATCCGGATTTCCCGCAACTGGCTTACTGAAACACGGCCATTAATTATCTCTGATATTCCGGGAATAATGCGTAAAGGGATATTTAGCCCCTTGCATGTTTTAACCAGGCTTTGTACGGTTATCCTTGGAATAGCCGGAATGGCAATGATTACTTCCTGAACGCGGTAATCTCCAATTAACGCAGGGATATCTTTTAACCTGCCTCGGACTGGAACACCGTTCAGTTCCATCGCCTGCTTTGCAAGATCATCATCAACTAAGGCTACCGGATAGTAACGGTGGTTTGGATCGCGCAACATCTCACCGACCACAATAGCACCAGCCTGACCGGCCCCGGCGATCAATGCCCGCTTACCCTTATGTTTCCGTCCTACCAACTCTTCATAAACATCGATACGGAGCCGAAATGCCAATCGTAAGGCGGCAATTCCGATCATAAATAGCAGAGAATAAATGATTAATACTGATGAAGGCACTCTTATGTTAATTATGTTTAAGACTACCAGAATCAGCGCTTGCGATAGACCTATACCAACGATAATCTTTAATATGTCCCTAAGGTTGGCGTATCGCCATAGCGGACGATAGAGCCCCAGCGTGACAAAAACCACCTGATTAACGATCCAGATAACGGGAATCAGTTTGCTCCAATATTCCAAACCGAACCTGACTCCAAGGGAATCATACTTCAGAAGGTGCGCTCCTACCATGGCAAGTGCAGCGATTACTAAATCACTGAAAAACAAAAAAATATTGCGGCGGCTGAATTTCATAAATCCACTTCCTGCCATATTCAGGCCTGGCCTGATCACTGCAGTGCTCTGAATGTCATGGTGTGTATAAGTCCAGACAGTCCGCTAATTTTCTTCGATTCCTTGGCATCAAATACTATTCCCTGGGTGATTCTCCGGGGATTCAAGATCGCCAATTCCCGAGCTGCTTCAAGCCCGGCCAAATCCGCAACGCTACCACTGGCCTTGCCCAGCAAAACCCGCCGGCGGTCAGCCCGATGGCCGTCACTCGCCAGAATCTGCACCAGATTGTGCTTTAAAAGTAATTTGGCGGTATACTCTACCCGGGATCCAAAATTACCGCGCAAACTGCCGCCTGTCAGCTGTGCCAGCATACCCTTTTGGATCATATTATAAAGACGGTTAGGGTCTTTTTGTACCGACTCGTTCCTTTCAGGATGCGCAATGATCGGTATGACTCCTCCGGCCTGTAGTTCAAAAAGGACTTCATCCGTATAAAGCGGCAGGAGACCAAATGGAAACTCAACAAGTAAATACCGACCGCTATCTGCGAGGGTTTGCAGCCTTCCTTCCCTGAGCCTATCCGGCAAATCGATTGCCAGATGCACTTCAGCCCCTGGCAACACGCGCAACTTGATTCCTTCGCCGTCCAGCAGCGTTTGAAATTGGAGCGTCTTTTCGCAGGTCTCTTGCGGAGTGATGCTTGTTGCTTCATAAATGTGCGGAGTGGCTACCACCGCTTCAATACCGTCTTTTGCTGCGCCCCGCGCCATTGCCACCGCCTCTTCCCAGCTGCGCGCTCCGTCATCTAGACTAGGAAGAATATGCGTATGAATATCAATCATACCTTTAAACTCCGGCCTCGTCATGTTGCCCTCCAAGTAATTATATCTCCTAAGACCGTCAGGAAGTGTCGGTCATAAATAAACTATTGCTTTTTTTCAAAAAGCTGCCTCAAAAAACAAGCCCGGATCCGTAATCCGGGCAGTCGCACCAAGTACTAAATTCAGTCGTTGCTCGTGTAGTAATAATAATAGTACTGGTAGTCGTCTTCAACCCGGACATTATTAAGAACCGCACCGAGAAATCTGGCACTGACCTTATCCAGCTGGTCTTTGGCCTGCTGAGCCGCTTGTCGTGGCACAGAGCCGGCATCCAGCACCAGAATCACCCCATCCGTTTGGGGAGCGAGGATCGAGGCGTCCGCAACAGCGATAACGGGTGGAGCATCAATCAGAACAAAATCAAAAGACTCCCGCAACTCATGTAGCAATCCCTGCCATTGCTTCGAGCCAAGCATCTCAGCCGGGTTAGGGGGGAGGGGTCCGGAAGGCAAAACTTGCAGCCCAGGCACGGCTGCTACGGACTGGGTCGCTTCTGCTACCTCTACCTTGCCGACCAGGACGGCACTTAACCCCCGGCGCTGATCCACTCCAAAGACCTTATGCTGCACCGGCCGCCTCAAATCTGCATCAATAAGCAGACTTTTATACCCCGCTTGCGCAAAAGCAATGGTCAAATTTGCGATCGTGGTTGATTTGCCTTCGCCAGGACCGGCGCTGGTCACCATAATAGTCTTGACAACCCGATCCAAAGCACCGAACTGGATATTGGTCCGCAAAGTACGGTATGCTTCAGAAACGGCAGACCGAGGCGAAAGATGGGTAATCAGACGATCGCTAAATTCTTGGTGATTATGAGAACGCTTACGATGCGTTGCCTTGTTCAATTGTAACCCCCCGCTCCACGGCCCGTAGGCTTGCTAAAACGGGTTTTATTACCTTTGGAGATTTGGCTTTCAAGCTTCGCGGAAGGTATCAGACCCAACACCGGCAAGCCCAAGTATTGCTGAACATCCTGTGCCGTCTTAATGGAAGTATCCATGTATTCCAATAAAAATGCCAGGCTGCATCCGATAAACAAAGCCAAAAACCCAGCCACGGCTGTGTTCATCATTTTGCGTGGCTTGATTGGAGTTTCGGGAATCTCGGCCGGGTCAATAACTTGCACATCAGCAGTTGTCATCTCCTCGGAAATGCGAAACTCCTCCAGCTTTTCCATCAGCATGATATAGATATTCTCAAGCACTGAACGATTTCTGATTAAGCGCGTCAGCTGTACTTCCTGACTGGGCAGACGGCTGATCTGTTTCTCTGCTTCCCCTATCATTCGATCCAAGCCATCCCGCCGGGCCTGGGCGGCAATTACCTCCGACTCAGCCTGTAATGCCTGCTGAATCAAGGCCTGGCGGACCGGGTTCAGGGTAACAGTTTCCGTGCTGATTACTCTCTCAATCTCTGCTGCCAAACGTTTTTCGATATCAGCAATTTGCCCATCAATGGCTGCTACAACCGGATGATGCGCCGCATACTTTTCCAGAGCCTGGGCCCGCTGGATTTGCAGATCAGCCAAGGCTTTGCGGTATTGCGCCACCACTGGGTTTTCACTTAGTGTTTGTGAGGAAATCACGGTCTGTTCACGTTCGGAGAGCTGACGCTCCAGTTCTTCCCGCCGCGCTTCGGCTTCAAAAATAGCCACTTCAGCTTCAGCGCGTGCCGTTTCAAGCTGGGTGAGGCGGTTGATAATAGCCGCGGCTTCCTGGGTCGGCTGAACAACCCCGGCCTCGCTTTGATATGCCTGCACGGAATTTTCGGCTTCTCCCAACTGTCCCTGAACAGTCAAAAGCTGCTCTTCAATAAATTCGCGGGCAGCCCGGACGTCGGCCTGGTTTTCGTACTGGGTTCGCTTTTTAAAGGCTTCCACCAAAGCATTGGCGGCTGCGGCTGCCTCCAACGGATCCGTCGAGTCCACGCTGACGTTGATTGCATCCGAGCCTTGAATTGGCTGGATCGAAATGCCTTTTTGCAGGGACGCGAATCGGCCGTCCTTGTCTGTGACATCAAACCCCATTGATTCGCCCATGCTTTTGGCCAGCGATCTGCTTTTCAGAATTTCAATGTAGTTTTGTACCTGATTACGTACGGTACCGCCCAACTGATCAAAAAGATCAATTTGACCGGCACCTGCCGTTTTGATCAGTATTTTGGTGCTGGCACGATAAATCGGGGTCATCGCTCCGCTGATAAAATAGACGGCTATGACGCCGACAAGAAAAATGCTCGCGATCAGCCAGCGCCTTTTCCAGATTATTTTGATATAGTCCTTGAGTTCCAACTCCATTAAAGCTATGACTCCTTGTTTACAACGTTACCCAGATTAGTTGGTCTTTACCTATTCTCTAATTCCTCAATCTTTCCGGGAATTCCTGCCATGTAACAGGATGTAACAAAAAA
>DIQC01000028.1 GCA_002426495.1 Thermacetogenium sp. UBA5472 | reverse complement strand
AGTACCGCATGGCCGGGATATTAAGGCACTGCCAGACGAAAGGGGCAGATAACGGATATGCCCGACCTAAACGCTACCAGTCAGCAAGAGACCCTGCCTACTCTACTTCTCGCGATGGGTCCAGGTACAAGCAATAATAATATGAGCCAAGGCACTCAGGGGACAGCCCTTAGGGTCTCAGGGGCCGTCAGGGGACTCCATCAAGGGGGCGGTTCCGGTGAGGTCCATCAGGGGTCCATCAGGGGGACGGTTCTTCTGATTGGTCCAGGTACAAATGCATTTCATTGAACAGCAGAAGTGAGCCAGGTGACGTTTCTTAACGGTTCCCATGGTAGAAAGTGACAGGCACCAACCCGAGGCTGGTACGCCGATAAAACAGAGGAGAGTGCTGGCAAATTCGCAGATAAATCAGCGGCTTGTTGAAAGGGTAGTAGGATTATTATATAAGATATTTATCCGCAAGAGGGCGCCCTTTAGCATCCTGGTTTATTGTACCTGTCAGAATCAAGATGCCTTCAATAAACCGCCAGATGGCACCATTTCTTATATATTATTATAGCAACATGCGGTGGACACGATAGAATTACTCGATGAGTAGGATGTAAATGAAGAAGTTTAGATGGATTATGGTATTGAAAGTCATCATCGGTCTGCTTTCCACTGATTTAGCAAAATGAAGACGATTGCAACCAGTTGAGGCAAAGGATCAGGAATCGGTACATGGACTGGGCTCGAAGAACTCCAAGTATCCTTGAGTAAATAGGGCCTTGATAAATAATTGATACCATTTAAATTGATAAAGACAGGGGATGAGTAATGGTTCTCTTTCATATGTCTTTTTATCTTGGTAGAAGTCCTTAAAAGCACAGGTAGCAAGCATCTGTTAACGATGTCAATAAACCGGACAACTTGAATGCTGTTTCACCTGGACTTTGTACCACGAACCATCACAAGAACCGTCCCCGTGATTGCCCGTGATTGGTCTAAACTGCATAAAAGGTGCCAGGCGCTATCTTCGGGCACCTTCTCCGATCAAGGTCTTTCGATGTTTAGTTTACGCATTCGATACTGTAGATTTTGACGGCCAATACCGATTGCTTTAGCGGCTTGAGAAACGTTCCAGTGGTGATTTTGTAAAGATGTGAGTACCACTCTTTTTTCAACTTCTCGTAAGGCAGCAGCTAAAGTCGGTGTATCTAGATTATCAAAAAACTCATCAAAAGACGGTGTGCCTTGAGATGATGCAGTCTGTGACGCTGCCCCGGAACCTTCCTGGAATGACGCACTTTGAAATCCGTCCCAAGATGACGCTACCTGGGAAGCATCCTGAGATCTGTCCCTAGATGACGTAGCCTGGGAGCCGCCCTGGAATGGCGTATCCTGAGATGACACAGCATTAAATCCGCTCTGGGGCGCTGCCTTGGTTGTGGCCTGGGATGTACTCTGGAATACGCCCTTAGCTGTCTGCAGTCTATTTGGACTATTTGTATGCCGTAGATGAGACGGTAAATGGTAGAGGTGCACCTCTTCTCCATCTTCCATTACGGCGACACAACTTTCTATCGTATGTTCCAGTTCGCGGACATTTCCAGGCCAGGAGTATTGATGAAGGTGATTAACGAATTCAGTGGAAAGCCTAATATCTTTTTTCCCGTAAAGTCGGGCTTTATTTTTTAAAAAATACTCGGCAAGCACTTCAACATCTCCACCGCGCTCTCTTAAGGGGGGTATGCCAACGCGAAGTATTGCCAAGCGATAGTAGAGGTCATTTCTTAGACTGCCATTTCTGACGCATTCTTCAGGTTGTTCGTTGCTGGATGTTATAATGCGGCATTTTACAGGTATCTCATATGTCGCACCAACCCTTCTTACGGTTTTTTCTTGCAAAACCCGCAAAAGTTTGGCCTGCATTGCCTTGGGCATGGAATTGATTTCATCGAGAAATAGAGTGCCATTGCCTGCTTGTTCGAAAACTCCCTTTGAGTTTTGGGCACCTGTGAACGAACCCTTTACAGTGCCAAAGAGGATACTTTCCAGTAATGATTCAGGTACAGCCGCGCAGTTAATAGCAACAAAAGGCTGATCTGCACATGGGCCACAATTATGGATGCTTTGTGCGAATAGTTCTTTTCCGGTTCCAGTTTCCCCATAAACCAAAATGGGGGAAGGACTCATCGCCAACATCTTAGCTTCATTAATTGTATTTACCATTACCTCGCTTTCTCCGATGATACTCTCAAAGGTATATTTGGTGCCGTTAGATTTCACATTTTGGTTTAGATTCCCTTGAAGGTCAACAGCTTTTTGGAGAAGCCAGCGAATTCTTCTTATGTTTCGAACTACTGAAAAAGCAGCAATTACCTTATTATCCTTGATGACCGGATAGGTTTTTCCCATACCCTCCTGCTCCTGGCCATCGAAGCTATAGTATCTTTTATAGCCGTCCATAAGCGGCATTCCCGTTTTTAATACCGTTTCATGCTGATCAGAATCATATACTCCATCCATATACTTCCCTATCACTTGGTCCTGAGACAAATTTTCATATTTTGCGTATGGTTCATTATAGAGGGTTATCTTGTTTTCAAAGTCGGACATTATTATTCCTTCATCTACACAATCCAGAACAGTTCTTAAACAATACAATTCATCTGCTTGCTGTTCTTGCTTAGAAATATCGGAAATATACCAAAAGTGATATGTCCGCTCTTCTATTTCAACAGTTTTGACACTTACCGAGAGGACTCTTTTATTAAAATAAACAGATTTCGGTTTTTCTCCAGAGAATATTTCCTCAGTAGGCATAATTGTAGGTAATCTACCATCGTCTTTATAATCGAGTAACCTGTAGGCCGATGGGTTAATGTAAGAAATAGTATCATTACTGTTTGTAATGATCATTCCCTCCTGGGCATTTTCTGCTAGTGATTGTAAACATGTCAACAAATCATCCTGCATTTTATTCCTCCCGATTTTCCTCATTTAATAACAAACAACATTGTGGTGGTCGTTGGAGACACTACTCCGGATCGACCTCATTTCCCTCATAAAAAAAGTGACTTAGTTAGTTATTTCACCAGCGCAGCAAAAAGTCCTGCTGATGCCTGCATAAAATATATTCAATAAGCACATATATTGTGCAATACGCATTCTAGGGATATGCATATAATATGTGCATATGGTAACTTGGATCAAAGAAAAATGCTATTTTCCCTTGTAATTATAGTGTTTTGAGTTTCGGCATGAATATTGCGTATATATTAACATAGCGTGTGCCCAAGGTATTTTGTTTGGTGAAGGGGGTGTAGTGCAGCATATCAAAAATAATGATGCAAATAGGCATCGTAATCTTTTCGGTATTAATCCAACAACAATTATAGAAAGGGTGGGAGCAGAACGGTGAATGATAAGACGAAGCGTTATTTAACACTGCTTATCCTGGCTTTAGGTGCAACAGCAATTTATATTTTACCTTACTTAAGATGGACATACTATGATCCCATGAGAGAGGCCCTCCAACTAACCCATACGCAATTTGGCACATTGATGAGTGCTTATGGTATAGCTTCTATGCTCTTGTATTTTCCTGGGGGTTGGATGGCAGACCGTGTGTCAGCACGCAAATTATTGACTTTTGCCTTTGCCTCAACTGGAATATTGGGGCTTTTCTTTGCGACATACCCTCCATATAATATGTGTCTGCTTATCTACCTGCTCTGGGGAGCGATTGCCACGCTTACGTTTTGGGCAGCTCTTATAAAAGCAACAAGAGATTTAGCAGGTAGCTCTGAGCAAGGCAGTTTCTTTGGTTTACTAGAAGGCAGCAGGGGATTGCTGCAGACCATTCTTTCATTTGTTATCCTCGCTTTATTTAACAGATTAGGAGGCGGGGTTTTCGGATTAACCTGGGCGGTTTATATCATCTCTGCACTCAATATCGTAGCTGCAGTTTTAACATGGTTTACCCTGGAAGACTCAAAAACCATCCGACCAGAAGCCTCTGTTTTAAGTGACATAATAAATGTTATTAAAATGCCTGTTGTGTGGCTAATAGCTGTTGTTGTCTTATGCAATTACAGCATCTATATAGGAACCACTTACCTGACACCATATATTACAGAAATATTCGGGGCAACCGTAGCCATAAGTGCTTTTATTGCTATTGTCAGAAACTATGTACTGCAATTTATAGGTGGGCCTGTGGGAGGGTTTATTGCTGATAAAACAGGTTCTACTTCGAAAATCGTCACCTATTGTTATGTGATAGCACTTGTCACTATGGTTCTTTTCTTCGTTATACCAGGTAAGTCCAGTATGCTGTCTCTGTTAGTCGTCAATATGATAGTGCTGGCAGCAGCCATCTTTGCAATGCGTGGTATTTATTTCGCAACAATGGAAGAAATAAAAATACCTGCTGCACTCACAGGCTCGGTGGTTGGGTTTGCGTCGATGATCGGTTTCACTCCTGACATTTTTATGAATCCGTTAGCTGGTCACTTTCTTGATACCTATCAAGGGATAACCGGATACAAATACCTCTTTGCTGTGATGCTTGTGTTTGTGATTCTTGGTTTAGCAGCCTCCGTAGTTTTGTTAAAAATGACGAAAAAGAAAAAGCAGGAGACAGATATTTCGTTGGATGCTAACTAAAGAATCGCTTGCTTAAGTTATAGTATGTCGGTTTGTTATCAAAACTAGATTTTATATGAAAGGGGAGCATAATGAGTACACAAAGCATTGAATCAAATTCCGAAGGCAATCAAACCGTACAATTCAAAGTGCTGTCAGATGGACAATGTGAAAAAATATTAAATGCAGCCCTAGAAATCCTAGAAAGAACTGGTGTTAATGTACATTCAGAAGAAGCGATTTCATTACTAAAAGCGGCTAATTGCGATGTTGACGGTATTAGGGTCAGAGTTCCTTCCTGCCTGATTCAAAAGGCAATAAATACCGCTCCTTCGAGAGTTGTATTATGCGATCGCAACGGAAATAGAAAGCTGTTCTTAGAAGGTAATAATAGTTACTTTGGGCCAGGGCCGACTTGCCCAAACTTTATTGACCCAAAAACAGGTGAAAGAAGAGGAGCTATCAAGCAGGATGCAGTTGATACAGCCATCGTCTCAAATGCGCTGCCAAATATTGATTTCGTTATGTCCCTTTGTATGATATCTGACCATACACCTGAATTGGCAGATGTGCATGAATTTCATGCCATGCTGAAAAACACAACAAAGCCGCTAGTTGGCTGGACATTTGATGTTACCGGCTTGCAAGATATTGTAGATATGTGCTCTGCGGTTGCCGGAAGTTTGGAAGAACTGCAGCGGAACCCATTTGTAGCAATGTATTCAGAGCCGACAACTCCACTGAGCCACTCAAAAGATGCAATAGATAAGCTGCTCTTTTTATCTGAGAAAAATCTACCTGTAGTCTATACGCCAGGTATGATTTTGGGTGGAACTGCTCCGGTAACGATCGCTGGAGCCCTGGCAGTAGGTGTCGCCGATAACTTAATAGGGCTTCTCTTAAGCCAGTTGAAGAGAGAAGGCGCTCCTTTTATTGGTGCGGCACCAGGCGGTCCTCTGGATATGAAAACCATGCAGCATAGTTATGGGGCCCCTGAATGGATGCTGCAACATGCTGCTTCAACAGATGTATACCATTACTTAAATATCCCAATTTGGAGTGCAGCGGGTGCAACTGACTCCAAAGTGGTTGACCAACAGTCCGCTCTTGAATCCGCCCTGCAGATTGCCATATCAGCCTTTGGTGGAGCCCATTTAATCCACGATGTAGGATTTACCGACTTGGGGATGACTGGGTCACTGGCTCAACTGGTAATGTGTGACGAAATAATCGGTATGGTAAGAAGATTCATCAACGGTGTTGATATTGATGAGGCCCATTTGGCTGTTGATGTGATTGATCAGCAAGGCCCTGGCGGGCAATTCATGTGTGCGGAACACACCTTTAAGCACTTTAAAAATGAATTATGGTCCCCTACCTTATTAGATAGACAGTCATATGGCGATTGGAAAAATCAGGGCGAAAAAACTATGGGGGCGCGGGTAACTGAAAAAGTGCAGAAAATCCTTGATGAGCACAAACCAGAACCACTTGCAGAAGATGTCGCCAAGAAGCTGGATGAAATTGTGGAGCGTGCACAGCAACGCGTACGATAATCAAAAAACTCAGCATGAATATAGAGGAGGCTATACAAATGGCAGATTTCAACAAACTAGCAGATGCTATATTTAAAGGTGATGTGGCTGAAGTTGTAGCGACCACTAAAGTCTTATTAAATGATGGGGCTACCCCGCTGGAAATAGTCAATGATGGCTTGCTGGCAGGCATGAATATTGTGGGCCCTAAATTTAAGGCAGGTGAAATGTTTGTCCCCGAAGTGATGATGAGTGCCAGGGCTTTAGGGGAAGGGATGCGAATTGTAAAGCCGATGCTCTCTGCTTCTGATGCGGTTTCAGTAGGTACGGTTGTCATTGGAACAGTTGCCGGTGACCTGCATGACATCGGGAAAAATCTAGTTGTCATGATCCTGAAGAGTGGCGGGTTTAACGTAATCGACCTTGGTATCGATGTTCCTCCGGAAAAATTTGTAGAAGCGGTAAAAGAGCATAATCCACAGGTCGTTGGGATGTCCGCTCTGCTGACAACAACTATGGCAGCCATGAAACAAACTCTGGATGCTATGACTGAGGCCGGAGTGCGAGAGCAGGTCAAGGTGATCATCGGCGGCGCTCCAGTTACGCAAAAATACGCTGATGAAATCGGAGCAAATGGGTATGCATCTGATGCTATCCTCGCCAAAGAGCTGTGTGCAGAACTTATTGGTTAAAGCTTAAGATACTCATAAAACACTCATAATTTAACATTAGTCAGGGGACAAATTATAACAATAGTTCCCTGACTAATGCCATTTCAAAAACTAATTAGAAATGTCATGTCCTGTCCTATAAAATAATTCTGTCTCAAAAATGGGGGATATAAAATGGTTATTACCATCATCAT
The DNA here is from genome assembly GCA_002426495.1 of Thermacetogenium sp. UBA5472. Classification (GTDB taxonomy): domain Bacteria; phylum Bacillota; class DSM-12270; order Thermacetogeniales; family Thermacetogeniaceae; genus Syntrophaceticus. Next base: position 1,445 of record DIQC01000028.1, on the reverse strand, counting down.
TGTTTATCTTTTGATCATGTTAGCCATAGGATTTTGGGCAAATAAGTTTAACAAAGGAATGACTGACTATATACTTGCCGGACGCAGACTGGGATTAGGGTTGGCAAGTTTTGCTATTGCAGCTACATATTTCGGCGGCGGGTATGTCTTGGGTTTAGGCGAAACAGCTTATCAAAATGGAATTGTTGCCTGGTGGTTTGGTATTGGGGGCGGAGTAGGCCTTATTTTAACAGGGTTTCTGGCTGGGAAAGTAAGGGCGATGAACATCTACACTATTCCTGATTTTTTGGAACGCAGGTATGGAGGCAGGTTGTTCAGGCCGTTAATTGCTGTTCTCACCTTCATTACATTTACGGGGATCCTGGCTTCCCAGATACTGGCGACTAAGGGTGTGCTATCTATAGTAGGGCTGGGATCAACAGAGGCTACAGTGATCACTGCCCTTGTATTTATTGTCTATGCAGCTGTGGGGGGGCTTTGGGCAGCAACCCTTACCGACTTTATCCAGATCATTATTGCTGCTGTCGGAATTGTAGCAGCGTATGTTGCTGTCTTTTTGCGTTTACAAGACACGGGGGGATTTATTTCATCTATCCAGGTTAATTTGGGTGAAACAGCTCAGTCCTTTTTCAGTCTAATGGGGACTGGAGATTGGTCATTTATAATTTGGCTGGCTGTTCCCATGCTGTTGACTCCACTAGCGGGCGCTGATATCTACCAGCGGATATTGGCTTCAAAGGATGCAAAGACGGCGCAAAGAGCTTGTTGGTTAGGTGGGGTAATGATTATCGTCCTGACCCTTTTCCCCACCTTGCTTGGCATGAGTGCACATGCGTTTTTCCCCAACTTAAATGATGCCTCTGCAGCTTTACCAAATCTGGTGAACCATGTGCTGCCACCGCTCCTGACAGGGTTAGTAATGGCAGCTATCCTGGCGGCGATCATGTCAACAGCCACCTCTCTCTTGACCGTAGGAGCTTCAAACATTGCTTACGACCTTGTGGCCAAAACTATACAAAGGGATCAGGAAATGGATGAGAAAAAATTGCTGCATATCTCCCGCATAGCACTTGCTATCATGGGTGTACTAAGCATTATAGTTGCTATGTATTCTTCAGGGATCATCAATCTGATTAATACTGTACTTATTTTAAATACAGGAGGCCTTATCGTCCCTGTCGTGGGCGGCATACTTTGGGAAAGGGCAAACCTGAAGGCAGGTTTGTCAGCCTTTTTTACAGGTATTGTTGCAGCGGCATTGAGTTTATCAGGAGTACAATTTGGCGCAATCCCTCCAGAATTATTCGCTGTAATAGTATCTACTATAGTGTTTATCGTTGTTACACTGGCGACTACTAAAGCGTGAGACGGGAGCGACCAATCAGAGGGACGGGAGCGACCAAGCTAGGTCGTGACACATAATGGGTGGGAATCCCACCGGGTAA
>DIQC01000082.1 GCA_002426495.1 Thermacetogenium sp. UBA5472 | reverse complement strand
CCCGCTAAGTATTGACACACTCCCGCCTAAATGGACCAGACACTAACCCCATCAGGTCGCGTAAAATAAGTCAGACAAACTTACGGGAAGGGAAATATGCTCACCTTTCCAGAAGCAACTGTAGGCCCTTGAGGTGTTCGTGGTCAGTGACGATGATCTCACTTACCAATTTTTTATTTTCATCATCAAGCTCATCTCTGATTACATTTTCTGTAGCAGCAATCCCCCTGTCCTCACCATTGTAGAGTTCTTTAATGATATCCTTTTTGTCAGCCACGATCATTGTTTGGGCAGCACTCATCGACTGAGACATGGCCCCTCCTATTTAGAAAACGGCAGCGTATTTTTAGCACAGTCTGACGTCCCCTTGCCACCTTACTTAATAAGGGGATGAATCGCTTTGAAATCAGGAGTTCCTGACACTTTAAGCAGATCAAACACCGCTGTTTCCGTATCAGTGATCACTGCCCCTTCTTCTTTCATCAACTGAAGCCCATTAATATAGTTATCCTTACGGCGAGAACAGACCCCATCCCGCAGGACATACACCTCGTAACCTGCTGCCACCAGATCCCTCACAGTCTGGAAAACGCAAACATGGGTCTCACTTCCCGCTACCAGCAGTTGTCTGCGCTGTAGGCCCTTCAACTGCTCAAACATTTCTTGGGTAACCGCTGAAAAAGACACCTTTTCCTGGAGCAGGTGTTCACCCAGATGCTCTGTTATGTTTTGCGCAGTTCTCCCCAGGCCCTTCGGGTACTGCTCGGTCACCATAACCGGAATCTTCAGTTGCTGGCAGACACCGAGCATTATACGCGTGTTTTTATATACCTTTTCAGCATGATCCATAGCCTTCATCAACTTCTCCTGCAGATCGATGATGAGGAAAAGCGCCTGATCGCTTATTAAACAGTGATTTTTCATTAATAATCCTCCTTGGCTATACCTTCGTGACGCAACGTGACGCGTGGGACGGTCCTTTTGTCACGCAAAGTGGCAAACGTATTAACTTGTGGATTGTTACAGCAGTCCCGATCCAACAAGCTTGCCTGTAATTTCACCAGATCTTTGCCCAATATGTGGCAAACGAAACGTCCCCTTGCCACCTTCATTTATTTTTGGCTTTTATATAATCCCTTGCATTTTTCATTCCGCCGAAACCTGAAAACATTTCTTCTATTTTTACTTTTTCTATCTGTTTAGAGTTGAGGCCTTCATACTTGGCCTCTTTTTTTAGCTTTTTATAGCTATTAAGGCGCTCTTCTGAAATATATCCATCCTCAATAGCTTTTCTCACAGAGCAGCCTGGTTCATTTTCATGCTGACAGTCATTAAACTTACATCCTCTGGCAAGTTCATCGATATCTGTGAAGGTCTTGTCCAGGTTTACACTTTCAACCCCAAGCTCACGCATACCGGGAGTGTCTATGACCGCTCCTCCGGTAGGGATAACGATCAGTTCCCGTCTTGTGGTTGTATGTCTCCCCTTGCCATCTTTTCTTATTTCCCTGGTTTCAATTATATCCTCACCAAGAAGCCGGTTGATTAAGGTTGATTTACCAACACCTGATGATCCTAAAAAAGCCACCGTCTGGCCTGGGGTGATGTACTTGAGCACTGTTTTATATCCATCTTCAGACATGCTTGAGGTGACAACAACATCAACACCTACTGCTGCTCCTTCGATTTCCAGCAGTTTTACTGATAAGTCCCTGCATAAATCCGCTTTTGTAAGCACAATCACAGGTATTGCTCCACTGTCCCAGGCGATGGCCAGGTAACGCTCAAGCCTTCGCAGATTAAAATCATTATTGAGTGACATACATATAAAAACGTTATCTATATTGGCTGCCACAACTTGAACATCATTAGCGGTCCCTGCAGCTTTTCTGACAAATACACTTTTTCTTGGCAGTATCTGATGAATAATTGCACTGCCGTGCTGATCATTATCCCGGTCTATCATTACAAAATCACCAACAGCGGGATAATCCACTGGATCTTCAGCTACATAGCGCATCTTTCCTGCTATCTCTGCCATCAATTCTGCATTTAGAGCAGCAACTTTGTATAAGTTCTTATATTGGGCCACAACTCTGCTCAAAAATAAGCCGTCACAGCAGGCAGCTTTTTTAATTAATGTCTCAGTAAATCCTAAATTCAATAACCTATCGTTCAAGATCTCACCTTCTTCTGGTTCTTCTTTCTTTTCCAATACTATTCTACCGCATCAACCACCTATAATCCTGTCTGCCATCCATGTTTGATTCTCTCACACCTAGAGTCTAATTATATATGGAGTTAATTTCCGCCATAGCCTGCCCATATGTGGCAAGGGAAACGTCCCCTTGCCACGCCCTTGCCACGCTCCTTGCCACCCTGTAAATAAATGTAGAATTTTGTCTTATAATAAATGGCGTTTTTGAGAGGATTTATCTAGTTATCTGGCGAATTATACTAGAAATTTGTAGAGGGGGCAGTTACTTGAAAAGGAAAATCGGGATTGTAACGGTGATGGTTTTAGTGCTTACTCTAATCTTTTGCCTAGGAACCGCCCAGGCCGCGGTCCAGGAGAAAAATGCGAGTGTTGAGAAATCATTTGAGAGAGCAGTGAATAGTTCATTAAAGGAGGTTGGTGCCAACGACAGTCTGGTTTCATTCACAAGAAAACACTTGGTTGATAACATTTATGAGTATTACCTAACTTTAAAAGTGGATACTGGTGAATTTGACAAAATCGGTGTCCATAGAGTTGTCAAAGAAAGGGCCCCGTGGGTTCCCATTTCGACGAGTAAAGCAGTGATGTTGATCCCAGGTGATTCCTGCAATTTTACCAACGCTTATATGGCGCCCACCGCAAACAAATCATTTGGTATTTTTCTTGCAGAGAACGGTGTTGATGTCTGGGGTATAGACCTCAGATGGAACTTTGTGCCTGATACAACCACGGATTTCTCTTTTATGAAGAACTGGGATACATCCAGGCATTTAAAAGATATTAAAGTTGCCGTTAAACTGAGCAGGACAATGAGAGGTATTACTGGAAGCGGCTTCGGCAAGATAACGATGCTGGGCCACAGCCGGGGAGCGCAGTTCTTGTATGCCTATGCGAATGAGGAAACCCAATTACCTAAGATATGCCGTGACTTGAAAGGGATCATACCGGTGGACATGGCTTATGAAATCTCTCCGGATAATCAGGAGCTTCAACAGCAAGCACTGGTCAGGTATCAGGTGCTTAAGTCCATACATGATTCAGGCGTCTACTACAGTGAAGAAGGCAAGAACATGAAGGGAATCGCTTATCTGGCACAAAGTGCCCCTGATGATCAGTCACCACTTATTCCTGGGTTGACAAATATGCAGGCAGCATTGTTTGCTCTGACAGCAACCCATGCTACATATGAAGCACCTCTAGCACCCCCCACACCTTTCTATCACTACCTGTCCGGGACCTTCAACTCTTATGGAATTCCGACAGGACTCCAGTTTGCAACCACTGATAATATCATAACTAACGCTTTTGCTGCTCCGGACTTTCAAAGCCTTGGAGAAATGATCGATGGTGAAGCAATAATAAGCGGTAGTATTGAAACGCCCTATGATGATCACCTTGGTGATATCACCATTCCGGTGTATTACGTTGGCGCTGCCGGGGGATTTGGCGAATATGGCACATATACTTTGACTCTTTTAGGAAGTACCGATAAAGACTCATTAATAGTGCAAATGTATCCTCCCGAAGCCGCAGCACTGGACTTTGGGCATGCTGATCTGTTCTGGTCAGATAATGCAAAAACACTGGCATGGGAACCCATTTGCAAATGGATAAAGACGCATTAAAGGAGACAATTGTGGTCTCGATTATGATTATTTAAAGCAATAAAGCAAGCCTGGCACCGTTATTGTTGATATGTGGCAAACGAAACGTCCCCATGCCACCAAGAGACCACGTTCCAATGATTTTTTTTGGATGTGGTCTCTTTATTTTTATGGTATAATTTGAAAATAATCAACTACTCAAAGGCACTAAAATAACTTATATTTCTTATCCCTACTTAAAGATTCACTTCAGAAGATTATCATTTCCTGTTGATCAGCACCTTTACAAGACGTTCAAAACATATATCACGCCGGAATGTGATAGCTAAACAGTTATCTAGAATCATGTCAAAACATCTGAAGGAGACAGCGGCTGTGATCATAGAAGTAAATAATCTGGTCAAGCGTTATGGTGATTTAACTGCTGTGGACCATCTTTCATTGGCAGTAAATGATGGTGAAGTATTCGGGCTTTTGGGACCAAACGGTTCTGGTAAAACAACAACTATTAATTGTATTTTGTCACTGCTAGAGTACGATCAAGGTGAAATCGAAATATTTGGTCAACCCATGACTCCAGAGTCCTACAACATTAAGCGTGATATCGGAATTGTCATGCAAAACGTAGCAGTATATAACGAATTGACCGTTTACGAAAATATTGATTATTTTTGCGGACTTTACATCCCAAATAATAAACTAAGAAAGAAGCTTGTCCTTGAAGCCATTGATTTCGTCGGTCTGGATGAGTACTCAAAATTCTATCCCAAAAAACTCAGCGGGGGTTTGCTGAGAAGATTGAACATAGCCTGCGGTATTGCCCATAAGCCTAAATTAATTATTTTGGATGAACCCACTGTAGCCGTGGATCCTCAGAGCCGCAACAAGATTTTAGAGGGAATTTTAGAACTAAACAGACAGGGTGCAACCATAATCTACACATCTCACTATATGGAGGAAGTCGAGCATATCTGCAGCCGCATCATGATTCTCGACAAAGGTAAAGCCATTGCCACCGGAACGAATGGTGAACTTAAAGCCATGATTAACATGGGTGAAAAAATAACTGTCCAATCTAATTATATGTCTGCTGAACAGCTGGCCAAAATTAGTCAGCTGCCAAATATCGTTTCTGCAGAACATAACAGCCCACTGCTTGTGATCAAATCCAGCAGGGGTACCAACAACCTGGAAACAGTACTCGATTTTATTAAAAAAGAAAGAATTCAACACAGTAAAATATATTCAGAACTGCCGACATTAAATGATGTCTTCCTGGAATTAACCGGCAAGGAATTGAGAGATTAAGAGGAGAAATTATGTTCGCTCACATTTTCATCTACAGACTGAAGTGTCTGCTGCGGGATAAAGAAACAATCTTCTGGACCTTGCTGTTTCCCCTGCTTTTGGCTGTATTTTTCAACATAGCTTTTGCAAATCTGAATAAAGGGGAGATATTTAAAGCCATCGATATCGCGATTGTGGATGATGTCAATTATCAGAGCAATCAATATTTTAAAACGGCCTTAAATGAGGCTTCTCAGGGTGATGACAGGCTGTTCAACCTGACAGTAGCTTCCAAGGAAAAAGCTGACCAACTGCTCATCAATAATTCAATTTCCGGTTATATCGTTGTTGAAAACCCAATAAACCTGGTTGTCAATAGATCAGGCCTCAATCCAAACATCATCAAGAGCTTTATTGACAATTATATGCAAACAGTGTCCTCTGTTAATTCCATCTTGCTTGCTGACCCCGCGAAACAGCAGGAGTTATTGAGCAGTCTGGGGAACCGTCAGCAGTACATTAAAGAGATTTCCGGCACAGCTGCTGAGCCCAATAATATCCTGAATTACTTTTACACCCTGATCGCTATGGCCTGTTTTTACGGCGGATTTTTGGGTATGCGCGAGATCACTGACATCCAAGCCGACATCTCACCACTTGCAGCCAGGATCAATGTTGCCCCCGTACATAAGCTGAAGACCATTATTTCTAGCATGAGCGCCTCATTATTGATTCATTTGACTGAAATGCTCTTGCTGCTTATCTTCTTACGCTTTGTTCTCCAGGTCGATTTTGGTTCGAAGATCGGCTTTGTAATCTTAACCACAGTTATTGGCTCAATTGCCGGAGTGACCTTCGGCGCCTTGATCAGTGCCCTTGTCAAAAAGTCAGAAGGTATAAAGGTAGCTATTTTGATCGGTGTAACCATGTTTGGTTCTTTCTTAGCTGGGATGATGTATCAAAACATGAAATATATAGTGGCGCAAAAGATACCTGTTCTTTCTTACCTGAACCCTGTCAATCTATTGACAGACGCCTTCTACTGTCTTTACTATTACGACACCTTTTCCAGATATGCTCTCAATATGGGAATCCTCTCTATTTTTATCGTTATATTCTGTGTAGGAACCTACTCCATTATCAGGAGGCGCAAGTATGCAAGTCTTTAGGCTTTGCTTGAAAATTTTGAAGAAACAAATCCCATCAATGCTGATTTATATAATTATTTTTTTAGCTATTGCCCTTATTATGTCCTCAGCTACAGCGAACGAACAACAACAAGATAATTCTTTCACACGGGCCAAAAGCAATATGGCCTTGATCAGTGAGGAAAATACTCCTTTAATAGATGGCTTTAAGCAAGAACTGGGCAAGGTTGCGAACTTTGTTGAGCTTCCAGACGATCATGAAGCCCTGCAGGATGCTCTTTATTTCAGATCGGTCTCCTACATCCTTCGTGTTCCTGAGGGCTTTACCGAAAGTTTTATGCAGGGGGAAAATGTGCAGCTGGAAAAGACAATTGTGCCGAATTCGATCAGCAACACTTATATCGATTTATGCATTGATCAGTACTTTAATACAGCCAGGCTCTATGTTCAACAAATGGAGAATATATCGCAGGAATCGCTGGTTCAATACCTCAAGTCAGATTTAGCTGTCGGTGCATCTGTTGAGCTGAAAACAGTTAGTGATCAATCGGTGAATCATAACTACGCCAATTACTATTTCAACTATTTGTCCTATTCACTATTGTCTGTGCTGATTTTGGGCATGGCCGCCCTGATGCTGGTATTCTATGACAGCGAACTGAAAAGGAGAAATGCCTGTTCACCTTTAAGCTCCAAAAGTGTCAATCTGCAGTTCATACTTGCGATTTTGGTGTTTACGGTTTTATCATGTTTAATTATGGTTACCTTCTGCATATTGTTTAACTTCAAGAACAGCTTAAATCTGAACACTGTTTACTTTATCATAAACTCCTTTGTTTTCGCCGTTTGTGGTGCCGGTATAAGTTTTCTGATCGGGAATTTAGTGAAGAGCCATAATGCAATCCCCGCGATCAGCAATGTAGTAACTCTGGGTCTTTGTTTTATCAGCGGCGTATTTGTCCCTCTTGAATTATTAGGAAATACCGCGATTAAAATCGCCAGCTTTACTCCAACCTATTGGTTTGTCAAAGCCAACAATCAGATCGCCGAGCTAACGCAATTTGGTTTTGCTGATGTGGAACCTATTTTTTCAAGTATGCTGATACAGATCGGCTTTGCTTTGGCCTTCTTTGCCGCAGCACTGGTGGTCAACAAGAAGCGGAGATTTGATTAGTTTCGATGTGGGGGCTAATTACGTCCCTTTTGTCCCCTGTTAAAGAGACAACCCTATCACATACTTTATTGATCAGACAAGCGTCATGGCTGATTACAACAACACCTATGTTATGCTTTTTTGCATAGGTTAACACAACATTCCATATTTGAGCCTGGGTAATAGCATCCAACATAGTGGTCATCTCATCAGCGATAATGAATTTTGTCTGCTCTGAGAGCACACGGATGCAGCAAAATCGCTGCAGTTCACCCCCGGACAGTTCTGTGGGCCAGCGATCCATCCAGCTTTCCTTGATGCCCATGGCATCAATAAGCTCCTGGGGCGGCATACCAGCTTCACTGAGGATCTTTCGCATCTTCCATTTCGGATTGACCGCCTTTTCCGGGTGCTGAAAGATCAGCTGTACTGGAGCATAACCATTATTTCTGCTCTCACAACCTTCCAAGACTACCTGGCCGCTTGTTGGTTTTTCGTATCCAGCCAATATTTTAGCCAGGGTTGTTTTCCCATATCCGCTGGGTGCGAGTAAGCCAACTACTTCTCCGCTTTCGATGCTGAAATCAATGTCTTCCAAAATATATTTGTCATTATTATTATACTTAAAGCTGATTTCTTCTGCTCTAAGTCGCATAAAGACATCTTACCTTTCCATCACGTATTTCCTTCAACCTTGGCCTTTCCACTTCACACTTTTTTGTTTTTTTCGGACAGCGATCACTATACAGACAGCCATGGGGAAGCTCATTGGGCAGCGGCTGGGTTCCTGCCACCGGTACAAATTCATTGCTTGGCAGTGCTCTGTTTAGTGCCTTGGTATAGGGATGTCTTAACCTTGAACCATCACCCTCAAAATCCGCAGCATTAGCTGTTTCAAGTGTAGTCCCTGCATAAAATATAGCAATTTTATCTGCGATCTTCAGTGCCGCTTGTATATCATGGGTAATCATCATAACAGCTCGTCCTGTATCAGCAATGTCCCGAAAATCCTTCAGCACTTCATTAATAGATGCTTCATCCAAACCAGGGGTTGGCTCGTCAGCTATGATTACCTTTGAATCCGATACCAGCGCCATAGCCAGTAAAACCTTTCTTGCCATACCTCCAGACAATTGAAAAGGATAATAATTTTCGACTTCTTTCTTTAAGCCATACCGCTGAAAGATGTCGCTCACAACTTCATCCTGATGCTCATGGTCTTTAATCGTTATTTTTATCTGTTTCCCAACCTGCTGCAGGGGATCCAGGTAATTGACAGACTGGGGAATTAAAGCTATTTCATCCCCTCTCAGCCTTTCCATGTCCTCGGGGGTCAGCAATTTACCGTTATAATATATTTCTCCTTCTGTCACTGCATTATCTGGTAAAATACCGAGAATTGCATGAGCAAGCAGGCTTTTGCCCGAACCGCTTGAACCTACAACAGCTAGAATTTCACCTTCATATAATTCGACATCCAGATTTGTGATCACCTTTAAATCCACTCTGTGCAGGCCTTTTGTATACTGGGAAAAAGATATGCCCAGATTATTCACTTGCAAAATCGGTTGTTTATCCATTCTCCTCACCTTACATATAGGCAGTCTTTTGATTAATTATTTTTTCAATGTTTCTGCCAATGTTCTCCACCATCATAGATACCAGAACCAAACTAGCACCCGGGAAAAATGCCAGCCACCATTTACCACTTGTCAAGTATTTCATCGATTCTGAAAGAATGACACCGATTGCAGGTTCATGAGGCGGCAATCCAAATCCCAAAAATGTAATAGATGCCTCATGCAAAATTGCATGGGGAAAAATCAAAACGGTTCCTACGACAAGCTGGGGAATGACATGTGGAAATACATGCTCCCTGGCAATAAATAATTTACTCTTCCCAAATTTCCTTGATATTTTCGTATACTCCATCTCTTTTACCTGCATTACTTCAGCACGGATCACCCTTGTCAATGATGTCCAGTGTGTAACGGTAACACCGATGACAATTCCTGTTAAACCGCCACCGCAGGCAATAGAAACCAAAATGATTACCAGTGTATGAGGTACAGATAATACCAAATCGACCAACCAGGAGATAACATAATCTATTTTCCCACCAAATATCGGCCCTGCAATTCCTAATAGAACAGCGATGATTGCACTGGTGACTGCGCAAAAAATACCAATTTTCATACTCAGGTAAAGCCCTGTTATCGTTCTCAACAGCATATCAGTGCCCACCCAGTCTGTACCAAAAGGATGAGCCAAACTGGGGGAAGCAAATATATTATACAGATCAACATCCAGGGAATCCTCAGGGATCAGGCTTCCAGCGATGAGGATCACTATAAAGACGGTAGCAAACAATCCGATAGCTATAATCGCCTTTTCTCTGACACCAAACTTAAAAAGGGGCCCTTGCGGTACCTGTATTCTCTCTACTTGTTCCATCAAGCCATTTGCCCCTCCTTAATCCTTGGGTCTATAACCATGTAGAGCAGGTCTGCAGTCATATTGCCCACATAGACAAAAATGAGACTGATGATCACAATCCCCATCAGCAGGGGCAGGTCTCCCCTCAAGCCTGACTGTACAGTGGCTTGCCCCAGCCCCGGATAAGAAAACACCTGCTCAACAAAAACCGCTCCTCCAAACAATTCACTGAAAGATAAAAATTGCAGTGTAATTGCCGGAAGGGAAGCATTTTTTATTACATGATTATGAATGATACTTCTTTTGCTTTCCCCGCGCGCCTTGGCAAAAAGCACAAAATCTGAAGATAGGATATCAACGACTTTTTGCCTTGTATGTAAACAAATATTGGAGATGCCGATCAAACTAAGGGTAAGTGACGGCAGAATCAGGTGCGATAACCTATCTGCCAAACTTACATCCTCGGCAAGCACTCCAATCGGCACACTTATTGCAACTGGAAACCACCCCAACTCCACCGCAAAGAGCATAATAAACAAGATGCCTAACCAAAATGATGGGGTGGAAATCAATATATGGCAATAGGCGCGGATCACTTTATCAACAGCTTTTCCTTCATATACTCCCGCGATAATACCCAACACAAAGCCCAATACTCCGGATAAAGTCCAGGCAACGGCCATCAATGCCAAAGAAGAGAGGAATTTTTGGCCGATAACCTCCAGCACCGGCCTTCGATATATCATGGAAGTTCCCCAGTCCCCCCGGATAATAGAGGTGAACCAGGCCATAAACCGCTCGATTGGGGGCTTATTCAGCCCCCAATGCTCAGCGATCAAGGCTCTTTGCTCTGCGCCAACTTTGGTGCTGGCTCCGACGTAAGCAGTGACCGGATCTATCGGAGACAATTCCAAAAGGACGAAAGTTACTATACATATGGCAACTAATAGTGTAACCAGCTTTATTAACCTTTTTGTCAGAAATATTCCCAGGCCACTACGCTTCTCCATTTTTCCCCTCTTTATTCCCAATTCCATTCAATTACATTGTCAAAAATCCTTCCCCCATGGGGCTGAACTATCGGATTTCCAAAGCTAAATCCTTCTGCTGCTAAATACACATGGTTTGCATTGACAAGCCAGCAATAAGGAGCATCACCCTTGGCGGAGGTGTATTCCTGGAGTTCCTGCCAGTATCTTATAGCTGCTGCTTCATCTACTGAATCTAAGGCATTATCTATACATTCATCAACATTTGGATTGTTATAGCAGCCCGAATTATCCCAGGGAACAGGCCCGCCTACACTTCCACCATAGTACAGGTTATATAGTTCTGAAGGGTCTCCAGAGCCAAACCCATATAATACTGCTTCCCGGTGAATGTCTGGTAAAATTGTATCCCAGGTTACCTTTTTCAATGTAATATCTATTCCGATTTCCTTCGCCACATTGACAAATTCTAATCCTAATTCCTGTCGGTAAACCCCGTCAGTATATAACAAATTGAATTGGGCCTTTTGCCCGTCCTTCTCCACAATGCCATCCCCATCACTATCAACCCAGCCGCCTGCAGCCAATATTTCTTTGGCAGCGTCGATATCTGCGTATTCCGATGGCTCAAGTATTGTATCCTCATTTAACCAGGGCATCTCTTCCAGGCCGGTAGTGGAAACAGTACCATATCCATTTAAAATACCATTTACTATCTTTTCTCTGTCAACCGCAGTATTTAATGCCTTTCTGATGGCTAAATCAGATGTGACGTTATTTCCCATTTCAGCACCGTCTTCTGCCACCTTACCTTCATTCGGTATCATCGGGAAACAAACCCCATAACACTCGATACTGTGGATATCAATTACTTTTGTACCAGCAACTTTTTGATCAGCTAATGTGCCGTTAATTTGGGCTACATCTACCTCTCCATTGGCAACTGCTGCAAAGGCTGCATCTGTATCCAAAAACACCATAGTCAGTTTTTTAATCTTTGGAGCTTCACCGTAATAGTCTTCATTTGCTTCTGCAATAACCTGCTGCCCCTTATCCCATTGAACAAATTTATATGGGCCTGATCCGATCGGGTTATCTTTAAAGTTTTCATCATAGGCATGCTCTGGAATGATTCCTAAATAGGCTAGCCTTTCTATAAAGGGGGAAAAGGTTCTTTTAAGTTTGAACTCTACTGTATAATCATCAACTGCCTTAATACTATCAATCATTGTTAAATCAATATCTGAGCCAGATTCCTTGGCGGTGCTGTATGTAAAAACAACATCTCTTGCTGTTACCGAAGTACCATCTGTGAATAATGCATCTTTTCTTAAAGTTACTGTCCAAGTCAGTTTGTCAGGAGATACAGTATAGCCTGTTGCTAAATCATTTTCCCACCCCAATTGCTTGTCTCTTTTGAACAAGGTAGAAAAAAACACCCTTGTAATAGACCCATGGCCACCTGTTGTGGAGTCAAATCCAGTTTCAGGCTCTGCACCGATCGCCACGATGACTTCGTCTTTCTCGATCCTTCCTTCTCTGGCGGAAACCTCACTTTCATTGCCACCACAGCCTGCAGAACAAGTAATTGCCAGTACCATCGCCAACAAGACACACCCAAGTTTTTTTAGCCTCATGATTTCCTCCTAACCAAAAATAAAAATAAAAAACCAAGAAACGACGTATGTATATGCTCCTGCATATATTCATACCTTCTTGGTATTATTTAAATACTTGTTAAATTGGCTTACTGCGCCTTCAGGCCTGTGTGTCCATTTTCATAATAGATATACATATTATAACAATAACGTATGGTATAGATCAAGTACAAAGTGTCTGTAAAAACGTCCTCTATCAATAATTATTGAGATTACGCTTGTATATCCTGAATTGGGATCCCCCCCCCGCCCCGCCTTCGGCCAATCATTTTCTATTAGTATTACCAACCCCCTATTGTTACAATTAAACTAAACAACTACAGGCCTTAACACTATACCTGCAGTTGTTAAACATGCTGAATTACTATCGCGCATATCTAAAATACAATTCGGGCAGGTGATACTATGTTCAAAGAGTTCAAGGAATTTGCAATGAAAGGTAATGTCATCGTTCTCGCAGTTGGTTTAATCATTGGAGGAGCAAGGCCGGACGGTGACAGCACCTGGAAACACTGGGATACTTCCTTCACCATCCGGAGTTAATTAATAAAGCAAACTTGGCCCCATATGTGGCAAACGAAACGTCCCCTTGCCACCTCATAATGGTCCATAAGGAAGGGAATTTGCTTATCAAGATGCGAAGTAAATTCGTCAAGCGGGACAAGTGGTACCACTTTTTTCTTGATTGGATTAAGCCCCGAAATGGCAAGCACCAGGACAAAAGAAACAATCAGTACAACCGGTACCCGTATCCTTGTTTTGCTAGACATCATATTTGTTATGTTTTTCACATCCATATCCTTACCCATTCTGATATTTACCCTTCAGCCCGCCAATTAACATAAGCCTGTTATCATCATTTATTAATATCATCATACTTTCTACGATGATCCAGTCCTCCATATCCTTTCCCGCACATATGAAAACAGCTCGGTTTCATGTATGTAGGAAGCAAAAAGAACGTCCCTATACTTCCATACTTCCCATATTGTCTACAAGCAAGGTACTCTACGAAATTCGCAGGGTAACTGGCTTTGTTATATTCAAGCACAAAGACAAACTGGTGGGGCAGACCTGCAGCGGTTAAGCAGGCCTGCCTTTTTTTGTATTTTACACAGGTATAAACGAATCCATGATTATTGTTTTTTAGCAATTGGCAGCCACACTTCACATTTATACTCTGCTGACTGCTGATCTCCTTCAAAATACACCTCTATATCGGGTGCATTTGCATATTCGTATCCAGATGTCGGCAGCCACTCTGTTACAATACGCTTTTGCAGTTCCTGTATAGCAGTTGGCATAGCACCAACACATTCAAAAACTGCCCAAGTACATGCCGGTACAGTATATTCTGTCATTCCTTCCAGTGTTTCTTTATCGGTAGCTACTGCTATGTAGTAATCCATGTCCTGTCCATTCATGCAAGTACTTACGCCAAGCAAGCCATAAGGTTCTTTGCTCATTTGCTCCAATATTTGCGGAATAGCGCCGCTTTGTATGGTCTTTTGCCAGAACAATGGCACCTTTTCAAAGCATTCCTCAATACACATATCGAAATGCTCTTTTACACCGACAATCTTAAACGCATCCTTCGTTATGATTTTGTAATTCATCTCAGCATCTCCTTTAATTGTTATTTTGAAGCTGATACGTGGATATGCTTTTAGAGATACGCCTTTTTTTCTCGCTGCCGTTGGAGATATCCCGTGAACATTGTGGAAAGCTCGATTAAAAGCAGTGGGTGATTCGTATCCGTATTTAAGCGCAATATCTATAATTTTCTCGCTACCTGTCTGCAAGTCGAAAGCAGCTAATGTTAACCTTCTACGTCTGATGTATTGAGAAAGAGGAACATCTGCAATATATGAAAACATTCTTATAAAGTGAAAGGTTGAAGAACACGCAATCTGTGCCGCCTTATCATAGCTGATTTCTTTATCAAGGTTCACTTCGATATAATCCACTGCTTCATTTAATCTTGATACCCATTCCATCATATCAACTCCTGACAATTAAAAGTATGTCGTACATCTGCACCGTGATCCTCGTATTTCTTGCACTGATATGAGAGTTACTGAAAAGAGTAGGGGTTTGTCTTCCAATACTATTAATATTTCTTGACATTAATACTACGCACTTCACGTGGCACAAGTGGACCGCCCTTCATGTCATTGATTGGTTTTTAAACATATTCGACAGTTTCAGTAGGAAAATTACTTCAACTAGGTGTGTGTAAAATAAGCGGATAAGAGTCTTACAGTTTATTTCATATTATTGCACATAACAACTGATGGGTAAACAAAAAAAAGGCAGTAAAACTGCCAGAATACACAGAGAGCTTCATGATTCCCTCTGTTTGCCCAATTTGTCAAGAACAAGGAAGCAAAAAGAACGTCTCCTTGCTTCCTTTGCTTCTCAAAACCGGTTTTTCACCTGATACCCGCCTACCCCCCTTAATGTGGCAGACGAAACGTCCCCATGCCACATTGCAAACGAAAGGTCCCCCTACCATGTCACATCATCGCTTTAAGAACATTTCTTCTTCTTTTTTCATAAAAGTTTCGAGGTCATTTTTTAACAAAGAAGAAAATTCAGAAAGGGTTCTCAGTAAATCAATGATCCTTTCAGGAGCCAAACTAAAACCATAAACATGCCTGAAGACATGACGGAACCCACGCAGTTCATTAAGAAAAACAAAGGTTTTACTGGTGATTACAGGAGGGCGAATTCCGGGAATATCCAGGGTCATTTGTTCCAATAGTTCTTTATGCCAATATTCACCATCTAATAGCGA
The DNA here is from genome assembly GCA_002426495.1 of Thermacetogenium sp. UBA5472. GTDB lineage: Bacteria > Bacillota > DSM-12270 > Thermacetogeniales > Thermacetogeniaceae > Syntrophaceticus. The sequence goes on along the minus strand of DIQC01000082.1, from coordinate 17,770 downwards.
CCCATCAATTCTCCTGGCAACGGACTTAAAAATGTTTTCAACCGCCACATAATAATCGTGCAAAATAGAGCCAATGATCCTACAAGCCGCAGGGTCATCAAGTGAAAACTTGCCAATCGAATCTGAAATTATTTTTGGGAAAAGACCATATCTATGCAGTTCACTTTCCAGAATCGATATGTTATCAAGTTCTCTCTTGATCTTTGCCTTTACCAATAAATATTCTTCAGCTGTCACAATACCAGCCCCCTTTTTAGAACATCTTCCTTGAGGGATGGAAGAGCGTCCTCTTCACAGACAATACTGACCTCGAAAGGGTGGGCGATCCTTTCCACTCTGTTATACATCTCCCAGTAGTTTCCCTCAAAACCGACAGCGAACAGGTCAATATCTGAACCCTCCCCAAAGCCGCCCCATGCCAGGGATCCGTAAAGGTAAACCTGCTTTACCCCATAATTTTCTTTCAGCATCTTGGCAACATCCTCTGCCTTAATCCGGGCATCCTCAAATAAGGCACGCTCTCTCCTGGCACGATCCCGGAGAACCAGCCTGCGCATCTTGAGGAACTCTTTTGTAAGTCCACCGCTTTCCCCTTCTGGCATAAGGAACACTCCTAAACAGATCTATAATCAACCTTTCTTATACTATTCTACCATTTTGGATAGGGTATTAACATAATTGACCACCATCCACCCCTCTGCACAGCCTCGTCACCCAGAGACAATTGTTATTATTAGAATACAATTTTTTCTTTTTCTATGTTTTAATCAAGGAAAATAGTCAAAGTATCTTAATACGATAAATACATATTATAATAGTTAAACCGCCATTCTTGTACCCGGGGAGTGTTCACATTACCTTTACTATCGCGGTACAATAATAGTATAATATGATATATTAATACTTTTTTGGCAATATCTTATCCTTCAGAGAGGAGGGATATTGGGATGTACTTTCCGCCAAAAAAAGATCTGAGGTATGCAATTGGCACCGGGGGCTTTACATTATTGCTTTGCATACTTTCTTTTATCCAGGGTCACCGGTTTTTACAGGTACTTTTCATCCTTCATCTAGCATTTTTCGCCTGGCTCTGGTTCGGAACCGGTTATACTATTACAGATGACTTACTGGAGGTCAAGTGCAGGCCATACCATAAAATAATACCCTTCAGCAGTATTCTTCGTATCAAACGTACCAAATCTGCCTGGCCATATAAGGCAGCACTCTCTTTCAATGACATGCTGGAAATAAAATTCAAATATGACATCGTATCGATATCTCCTCTTGATTCATCAACATTTATCGATGAACTGAAACACCGATGCCCGGAGGCGGATTTTTCGGGGGTAACTGCAGTTCAGAACCTCGCCTCTTCGCTGAACTAATTCGTGACGCGGGACGCTGGGACAGTCCTTTTGTCACGCGAATAGGCAAACTGTATTAACTTATGGATTGTTACAGCAGGCCCGATCCAACAAGCCCACCTACAATTTCACCATAGTCTTGCCCAATATGTGGCAAACGAAACGTCCCCTTGCCACCCCCTTGCCACCGCTTGCCACTTAAGCCCTACCCCTAGAAAGACCACCCAATAGCCTCCCTCTGGGAACTGAGATCAAGTAAATGGCCAAGGTCAAAATGGTTACAACCAAAAGTGACTCAATTCCCAGGACGTATTTGAGAAAATGCACCACAAGGAAATGACTCAGGTAAATGCTGAAACTTCGTCTCCCCAGTTTAGCCAAAACTTCTCTACCGGGCACCTCTCTGGCAAAATAAGCCGCTAGAGAAAATGTACCACCGATAGCAAGCAGAAATAATGTCCATCTGTTGTACATATACCCTAGCGTACCGGTCAGAAAAGGGAGTACACCCCCCAGTACAGCCAGACCAGCAAAGATAAAGGCAATCTTCAGGCGATGCTGTCTAATATAGTAGTCCACGTTCCCACACTCACCGAGCACCATGCCTATCGCCACAAAACCCCACCATTTGACTGGGTTGACCCCGGTGTATGTAAAGAAATCAAGTCCATAGGAACGCTGCAGTTCTAAAGCTAATAAAACTGCAAAATTACTTAATATCATCAGCCAGTAACACCAATGCCTGGCCTTTGGCGGCAGTCGGTACAACAAAGGCAGCAGAAAGGCAAACAGCATATAATAGACAATAAAATAGAGGTGAACAGCTGTTTTCCCTAGAAATATATCAGATAAAGTAAACGATGCCTTGTCCACCAGCCAAAAATAGATGCCATATACCATCGCCCATATTAGAAAGGGCAAGTAGATACGCTTGATCTTTTTCAGGGAATAACCCAAAAGTGGAGACAGCATGCTGCGTTTCAGAAAAAATCCCTGAATAATAAAGAAAGCCGGAACACACCAGCGGCCAAACTCCCCGATCATGAGCCCAGACAGGCCATCACGAAAAATATGTCCAAAAACGACAGTGATGATTGCTGCCCCTTTCAAGGAATCAACTGCAATGTTTCTTTTACCTGACATCGTTTCACTCACCTAAACAGTATGCCAATTATTAACATTTTAACATATATATGTATTGTTGTCACGTGACAGGGGGGGGTGGCAGGGGGACTTTCATTTGCCACATTTAACAGTCATTGGCATAACTAATGCAGCTTTACCACCAATTTTGCTAAAATTTTATGAAAGCACAGCAAATACCGGAACCGTCCTGATTGCCAAAGCTTTTCCCTTTATGCCAGGTATAGACCACAAACACCAAATAGGGCTATCCGCAGGCAAAGGGGAAAGGGGAAATGATCATCGGACACACTGCGATTCGCCGATTTTAGCCTGAATCTATCCTCATATGAAGTTGTAAAGGGAAAAATCAATATACGGCTTACTTTTAAGAATTTGAGATATTTAGGCATTTTATGCTGCATACCCCAAATAGGCGGTAAGAAAGATGGTGTGGCAGAGAGACGTTTCACATGCCACCATACAACAATAGGGAATCAAAAATGCAATAAAGCAAGCCTGTCACCTTTGAAAAATGTGGCAAGGGAAACGTCCCCCTGCCACGTTCCCTGCCACGTTCCACGCCTTGCCACGTTATTGTGCGAGGAGAACTCGGTCACTGTTCAGTGTGGTGCCGCTGTTTTCTTCAAAGAGCTGCATCAGGTCTAGGACATTCATGCATTTGCGTTCTGCCCCTCGAATATCCAGTACAACCCGCCCCTCATGCATCATCACAGTCCTGGTTCCAGCCGCCAGGGCCTGCTCCAGATTATGGGTGACCATAACAGCGGTCAGCTGCTGTTCCTTGACGATCCGACAGGTGAGATCCATTACTAGGTCAGCGGTGTGTGGATCCAAAGATGCGATATGTTCATCAAGCAGCAGCAACTGGGGCTTCCTCAGTGTCGCCATCAGGAGTGTCAAGGCCTGCCGCTGTCCACCGGAGAGGAGTCCAACCTTGGTGGTAAGACGCTCTTCGAGGCCCAATCCAAGAGTGGCCAACTGCTCCCGGAAAAATGACCTCTCCTGGAGGCAAATCGCTTTTCTCAGCCTTCTGCGCTGGCCGCGCTTCCAGGCCATCACCAGGTTTTCTTCAACTGTCATCTGCGGTGCGGTGCCTGTCAAAGGATCCTGAAAGACACGCCCGATATAGGCTGCCCGCTGATGTTCGGAAAGATGGGTTATATCACTGCCATCCAGCATTATTCTTCCATAGTCCAGGAGGAACATACCGGCAACAGCATTTAACAGGGTAGACTTACCGGCCCCATTGCTCCCTACCAGTGTAACAAAGTCTCCACTTTCCAGTGATAGAGAGACATGGTCAAGGGCCACCTTTTCATTAATCGTATTCTTATCAAATGCCTTACATATATCTGTCAGCTCAAGCATCGAGACCACTCCTTTCGGCTGTTCTTCCCTTTCCCAGCCAATTCCTAACTTGTGGTGAAGCCAGTGCTGCCACCACAATCAAGGCTGTCAACAGCTTAAAATCTGTTGGTGCCAGCCCCAGCCGCAGCACCAGCGCCAACACCGCCCTGTAAATAACCGAACCGCACACCACAGCTATGATCTGCTGCAGAATGGTGCGTCTGCCAAAAATGGCTTCACCGATAATCACAGATGCCAGGCCGGCCACAATCATTCCAATACCCATCCCAGCATCGGCAAACTGCTGATTCTGTGCCACCAGCGCTCCAGAAAAGGCGACCAATCCATTGGATATGGCCAGGCCCAGGAGTTTCATATGGTTGGTGTTGACCCCCTGAGCTCGGATCATCTGTTCATTATCCCCTGTCGCCTGGAGAGCCAGGCCGACCTCGGTCTTCAAGAAGAGGTACAGCCCGGCAACTACCAGCACCACGATCAGCAGCCCTAATAATGTTGCTCCATAAATACTGTCCAGAGGCAGCCAGGAATTAAACTTGGTGATCACAGTATCAGCTCTGAGCAAGGGCACATTGGCCCGCCCTAGAATGCGCAGATTGACTGAGTAAAGTGCAGTCATAGTCAGAATTCCGGACAATAGAGGGGTAATCTTGAAAACAGTATGCAGCAGCCCAGTAAACATCCCTGCGAACAGTCCTCCAACAACAGCCGCTGCTGTAGCTAGCCAGGGGCTGCCTCCAGCAAAAATGATACTGGCCGCAATCGCCCCTCCAGTTGTGAAACTTCCATCAACAGTCAAGTCAGCATAATCCAGCACCCGAAAGGTGAGGTAGACACCCAACACCATTAAAGCAAATAATAGTCCTTGTTCCAGTGTTCCTGCTAGTGCGTAAAGCAATTTCCCCACTCCGATCCGATAGCTTTATCATCAGATGTCAAATATTTTTCCCTCAATACCGGGCAGCCGTTATTCAATTATTGTTGCTGCCTGCTTTTTCAGATCCTCAGGTATGGTGACATCCATCATCTCCGCTGCTTTCATGTTGAGCACCAACTCCATGTCCTTCTGCTCTTCCACAGCCATATCCTGCGGTTTTTCTCCCTTTAGGATTCTGATGGCCATCTCGCCAGTCTGCTTACCCAGCCTATTGTAGTCAATGCCAATGGTAGCCAGGGCTCCTCGTTCAACCATACCTACTTCCCCCACCACAACAGGGAGGGCATTACCCTCGGCGATCTTGATAACTGATTCTACAGAAGAAGACACAGTATTATCAGTTGGTATATAGATACCGTCAACTCTCCCAATGAGGGACTGTGCCGTCTGCATCACTTCACTGGTATTGGAAACAGTAGCTTCGACAACCTCCAGCCCTGCTTCAGTGGCGGCTTGTTTTACCATATCAACCTGCACCACAGAATTGACCTCACCAGCATTGTAGACAACTCCAATATTCTTCCCCTGTGGGGCCAGTCTTTGTAGCAGCTCTATCTGATCTTTAACAGGATTCATGTCATTTGTGCCTGTCGCATTAGTTCCCGGTTTTTCGTTTGACTGCACCAGTTTGGCAGTTACCGGGTCGGTCACTGCTGTGAACAGAATCGGTATCTCTGTTGTTTCCGCTGCCACAGCCTGAGCAGAATCGGTGGCAATGGCCAGAATCATATCACACCCGCCGGTCACCAGTTTTTTGGCGATGGTCTGCAATGCTGTCTGATCGCCCTGGGCGTTTCCATAGTCAACGATCAAATTCTCTCCTTCCTCATAACCGTTAGCAGCCATGGTTTCTAAGAAACCATGGCGTGCAGCATCCAGGGCAGGGTGTTCCGCAACCTGGATAATACCCAATTTAACACTCTCATCTGCTGTACTCTGCTCCCCAACAGTCTGGGAGTTCCCCTCACATCCGACCATAAACGTCAGCATCAAAACAATTACCGATCCCCATACCAACAACTTCCTCATGTTTTTCCCTCCTTATCGGATTACAGGAATATAGGGAAGCCACATAGATAAAAAAAGACACCCCTAGCCGGAGTGTCTATTGTATGCAATATACAAGGCTCTCCCTACCGTCCGGCCGTACTACCATAGAGCTGAAATATTATTCCTGCCATCCTACTATTCTACAATTTTATATTAGCAGTTGGTTTCTGTTCCGTCAATACCTAATTATTCCTTAGGCTTAAAGCGGAGACAGCCCTTTTGTCTTCAAAATATAACAATTTGGGCGTCTTTCCCGATTGATTATTAAAAGAAATATAGCAGACCTGGTCACATTATGTGGCAAGGGAAACGTCCCCCTGCCACGTTTACCTGCCACGTTTAATTAATAAAGCTAGTAATAGGCCAATTCCTGCACTGATACCCGCAACAGCAAACGATACGTTCACACCATGGATAAGCCCATTTACGCCTTGTTCAGGCAGCGCATTGCTTGTCATGACCGTTACGAGTAAGGCCGTTCCAACTGCACCTGCCACTTGACGCATGGTATTATTCATCGCTGTGCCGTGTGGTATTAAATGGGTTGGTAATTGATTTAATCCAGCTGTTGTGACTGGCATCATCACCATGGAAACCCCAAACATCCTCAGAGCATTAATTACTGTTAAGTAGGTAAATGTTGTTTGTGCTGTTAAATCGGTAAACATGAAAGTTGTCACTGTTACAATTATCAAACCTATTATGGCAAGCCACTTAGCTCCATACCTGTCAAACAACATTCCTGTAATAGGATTCATTACTCCCATTACAACAGCACCTGGCAGCAGCATTAATCCTGATTTTAGAGCTGTAAAACCGAGCATATTCTGCATAAACAATGGCAAAATGACTGCTCCGCCAATCATAGCAACAAATACAACCATACCAAGAACTGTAGTTAGGGTAAACACTTTATATCTAAATACATTAAATCGAAGGATGGGTTGTTCTAATTTGGACTGCCTATATATAAACCATACCAGGCTGATCGCACCAATGATTAGCGAAATAATCACCTGTTCACTGCTCCATCCACTGCTGCCGGCCACACTGCATCCATATAACAAACCACCAAATCCTAAAGTAGATAAGATGATGGATAATGCATCAACCTTAGTATTTCTTAGTTCTGTCACATTCCTGAGAATGAAATAAGCAACAATTATATCGATAATAACTATTGGTAAAATGACATAAAATAAACTTCTCCATGGAAATTGTTCCACCAGCCAACCGGATAAAGTTGGGCCAATAGCTGGGGCAAAGCCAATGACCAAACCGAACATTCCCATGGCAGTTCCCCGCCTTTCCACAGGAAAAATAAGAAATAAAATGGTCTGCATTAACGGCATGATAATTCCGGCACCAGAAGCTTGAAAAACTCTCCCGGCCAGTAACAACACAAAATTCGGTGAAACAGCACAAATAGATGTACCTAGGGCAAATAACCCCAACGCCGTAAGAAACAATCTGCGTGTAGTAAATCGTTCAATTAGAAATGCCGTAATGGGTATCATGATACCATTAACAAGCATAAAAATAGACTGCACCCATTGAACTACATTGCTATCTAAATTCAGATCGCTCATAATATGAGGCAATGCCGTTGCTAACAGCGTTTGATTCAGAATAGTGGCAAATGCCCCAGAAATTAAAACAATAATGAGCGGCACTTTATTAAATGGTTCCTTCGTTTGCGATTGCTTTTGACTATGATTCATTTATCTTCTTCTTTCTATTGTGTATACTTTTTATCGCCATTACTGATATAAGCAACAAAGTACTACCAGGAATTCCCCTATAAATTTTATCTCTTGCCTCTATAGTTGACAAGGCTACCCTGACTTCCTTAACCTGTTAATTAAATATCAAACCCTGGGAATTTAACCTGAACATTCCGAAAGGAAGGATAAAACCATCAAGCCGTTTGCCAGCAAATGGGTGGTATGCGCTGGATGTTTTCTCTGAAGGGGTAGCAGTAGAGCAATGTGTGGCACGGAGACGGTCCTTTTATCACACGAAGCGGCAGATTGGAAGAAAAGCGTCAAACTTAGCTTGTACCATACCATTATTATTATTGGTTACACTACATATCGACATCTATCGCACCAGCCACCTAAACCGGGCTACAGTCCTTAATATAATCAACGTACACCGTCTGATAGCATTTGCTCATGGCGGATAAACGCCTTATATCCATAACCACTCACATTCTCCGTATTTGGTAAGATGCACCGGGTTCACCAGAAGACCTGGATCCATCAGAATCTATTTGAAAATATGTTTCAAAAAACATTGTTCACACCATAGGATATCTCTAACTGCTCCCCCAGTGCAAGCCTGGCATCATTATGTGGCAAGGGAAACGTCCCCCTGCCACGCTTAATCAAAGGCTAGGCCTAAATAGCCGAAGACTTCAGGTGTTATTTCGGGTGGAATTCCCTGATTTGCTCGGATCATTCCGAAAGGGCGGATGGAGCCTTCAAGTTGCCTGCCTAAAAATGATGGTGTGCGCAGGATATATTTTCTGGAGGGAAGCAGTCGAGCAATATGTCGGACAGCTGTGGGAAGAAGGTGATCAGCGATAAGAAGCTCCTTGATGAATACCTTACCTTGATCAAGCAATTCTATCACAGCACAGCCCTGTACTCCTTCAATCTCTATGCCGTAAATATCCGCGCCTGACTGCTGTGACAGCTTTCGTTGGTAGTCAATATCCTCAGCGGTGTAGGAGACATAAAACTTTCCACTGAGCTGATTCTCTCTTCTCATATTATATTCTTGAGGAGAAATACTCTTTATAGTGCAGTTATTCTCCACTATAGGCAATAACTCGAGCCTTTTCCAGTCAAATGATATCTCATGAATAAAGAAACCATCTTGAAATCCTTGATGGCGGTAATAATCAAATAGTTTTTTCCCCGCTGGAACAAGAACAGAGAAGACATTATTCTTTTGATTCAGGTGGCAGCAGGCAGATTCTATTAATTGGGAAGCATATCCTCTATGCTGGTGTTTTGGGTGAGTCGCGATAGCATACAGCATTGTAGAATTTAAACCTTGCCCAGTAGATGTATTCACTCTGATCGGCAAAATGGTCAACATAGATACAATCTCTCCCTCTTGAAGCAGCAAGAGGGTTTCATCTTCTTTATAGCGATTGGCATAGTAAAAATCAATATATTGATCACTATCTCCAAAACAGAGCTTCCATATTTCTTTTTGCCGCGCTATCTCCCCCTTTTTGGCAAATCTGATTTCACTCATCTGGAAACATTCAGCTCCATCAGACCCCGCATCATTCCGACTGAGAGACATTGCCCCCAGTACTTTTCCTCCATTCTGACTGGGTAATAGGACAGCTTGGACTTTCTTAATCCCGCTTGCCCCATGTCCTCCTCACGATTGACAAATATCATTTCCGGATGCTTTTCCTGGATAAAAGTCGCAAACTGTTGGTTGATCGTTTGATAGGCACCTTTTATTTCCCCAAATGCTTTTTCGATATGAATGTCGTAGGTGTCTGAATTGAGTTTATCTCCTATAGTATAGGCAATAACTCTCCCCTCAGCTCGCAGAAGACCACCATCTAATCCCAACTCCTCAAAATGTTCAAAACACCGGCGCACTGCATAGTATTCATCGGTCAGCTGAGCATCACCCATATACTTATTTATTTTACACCACTCAGCATTCATCTCCCAGCACTCATCAAGGTTTTCCGTTGTCATCTGTTCAAAACTCCAGCTGTAATTCTTCTTAAAATAATTTACATGGTTGCGTTTGCCTCTATACTTCTTACCTGATAAAGTTACGAGCTTCTCTAAATCATAAACATAGTCAAAGCTGTCTCGCATCTCGCTAAGTTCAAACTTTTCCGGAAACAATCTGTTAAGCTCTGCCTTATTCTCTTTTGATACAACTAATACGAACTCGACATCAGAATCTGCTGCATCTTCAGCCAATCTCTCAATGACCGGCTGAGGATCGCCCTGGCCTGCCGGATAGAAATAATACTGTGTTCCATCCAAAATCCCTTTAACCACCAGGAAATCTTCCACCTGAGCCACCCGATATTGATAGGTATTTGCCCAGGCAAACAGGTTGGTAAAATTATATTGGCAGCCACCCATATCCGCTGTAGCAAGTAGCGGATCGATCCACCTTTTATCCTCAATCTCTACTTCTTTAAAATCTATCATGTAAACCTTCACTCCTATCACGTAGCGCGGGACGCGGGGACAGGTTCCTTGTCCCACTGAGGTGGCAGGGGGACGTTTCATTTGCCACATTTTCGAGTCATTAACATAATCCCTAATTTCTCCCCTTAATATATACCACCATATTAGTTAACCATAGCAATAAAAGGGTCGTCAATCAAGGAGTTCGCTCCTCGACTGACGACCATAATGGGACAGGGACAAGGGGACAGGTTCCTTGTCCCTTGCCCCTGTCCCTGTCCCTCATAATTGAACCTGCACTACCTGATCCAGCTGCATTGAATCCGGTGTTACAATACAATCATAAGCTAAAACATGCACACCTGCTGCGACCGCTTCTCGTAATGCTATGCCAAATTTTGCATGAGTTATATCATTTGGAATGAGATGCTTAACAGGTTTAAACTGGATGACAAATACAAGATAAGCCTCATAGCCTTCCTTCAACACATCGATCAAATGATATATATGTTTCACACCTCGTTCTGTTGGTGCGTCTGGAAAAGCTGCAACCCCATCATTTTCCAAGGTTACACCTTTTACCTCAATAAAAGCTTTCCGCTTTTCATCTTCAATATAAAAATCCACTCGGGCATTCCCATGCTTCACCTCAGGATATACCAATGTTGAATTTGGATATACTCCGCCTGCTTCCAGCCATTCTTTCATTACCTTATTGGGAGCCTGTGAATCGATGTTCACTAGTAATTTCTCCTTTTCTACTGCAACCAAATCATATTTTGTTTTTCTGTTTGGGTTGCTATTCTCTTCCAAGTAGACTAGGCTCCCGGGTTTTAACAATTCTTTACATCGCCCAGTATTTTTTACATGGCAGACTTGTACAGCGCCATCCAGCTCTACCTGTGCAATGAACCGATTGGGACGGTCTATGAATTTGGCTTTATGTATATTTTTATATTTCAATGGATGAACCACTCCCGTAAATTTGGCAAACCATTATCTTTCCTGTTTAAGTTAAAGCCAGCAGACTGTTTTTAATGATAGCAACGGTATGCTCATATTGAGCCGATAGAGGGACAAGGGACCTGTCCCCCTGTCCCTCCCCCCATGACAATCAATAGTTTTCCTTTCTCACCTCAAAATAGGACTGGGAATATTTACATACCGGACATACCTTTGGAGCTTTTTTACTTATTACAAGATGACCGCAGACACAGCATTCCCACATGGTTTCTTCACCTTTTTCAAATACCTTCTGCATCTCTACATTCTTTAATAAGGCGCGATAACGCTCTTCATGTGCTTTTTCAATAGCAGCAACCCTGCGGAATCTTTCTGCTAAATCTTTGAATCCCTCTTCTTCGGCATCTTTTGCAAATCGATCATACATGTCTGTCCATTCATAATTTTCGCCTTCGGCAGCCTGCAAAAGATTCTCAGCTGTCTTTCCTAATTTACCAAGTTCTTCAAACCAAATGCGGGCGTGTTCCTGCTCATTTCTTGCAGTTTTCAAAAAGATTTCAGATATCTGGTCATAGCCTTCTCTTTGGGCAATATTTGCAAAATAAGTATACTTGTTTCTTGCTTGGCTTTCACCTGAAAAAGCCTCCATTAGATTTTTTTCAGTCTTTGTTCCAGCGTACCTATTTACAGATTCCTCTTTTTCTTCTACTAACACAAATACCGATGCAGGTTGTTTGCATCGAGGACATTTAAAGTCCTCCGTTAATTCCCCTTCATGAATATATCCACATACTGAACAACGATATTTCACCATCTTTTTACCCTCCTGTGTTTTTATATTATTTTCTTTTTGGAACTCCATTAGCTTTTTTACTATTTCTACGGGGAAATCTTCAGACTGTTTGCCATCAAGAAGCGACTGTAGAAAATCCTTCGCGTTTTGACTTTGCGGTAGCATATATCCAGCTTCACAAACGATATCTTCCGCCATAATACGATTTGATTTCTCCAGTGCTCTTGCAAGTTTTCCAGGTAATCCTGAAGCAATGTTCTCTTGCTTAGACTTGCTAGCCGCAAACAGAACATTCATATTTTCCTATATTATTACCTCCTCCTCCTCACTTGTTTTCATTTTTATTCGAAAGGCATCTTGGACAGACACCTTTAAAATACACATTTTTATCATTGATTTTGAAGTTATTTAAATCTCCGGAATTCAACATATCCATATTAATACAAAAATCATATATTGTTCCACAGGATTCACATTTAAAATGTCCATGGTCTTTTACCTCAATATCGTATCTGGTTTCATTATCTTCAATTGTAATTACCCTGACTAACCCTGCTTCTATCAACACTCGCAAGGTATTGTATACTGTTGTTTTTGATAATGTAGGTATTTCCTTGTGAATGTCGGTAAAAATCTGATCTACAGTTGGATGACATCGATTTTGTGTAAGGTATTCTAGAACACTCAACCTCTGATATGAGAGATTAATATTTCTATTCTTTAATTCCTTCTTTAAATCTTCGAATGATGGTTTCAATAACAACATCACCTTTACTAAAATATCATTTTTCGGATTTATAATAATAACAAAGTTGTTATCATTACAATTATAATATATGACATAGAATATCTTGTCAATAAGAAAATAATGAGACGCGGGAATGGTTATCGCGTCTCATCCTGCAACTGCAGCTTGACATAAAATTTTTATTCAATTATCTTTCAAGTGGGAGATGGTGCCAACTCACAAGATGTATCTAGGAGAGTGGAGGGACAAGGGGACAGGTTCCGTGTCCCTCCCCTGTCCCTTCCGTCTTTCCTGGCCGTCTCATCCGTTCTGGTCAATTATCAGGTCATAGGAACCCAGATTGCTCATCGATTCTATCTATAGCGGGGAAGCAAAAAGAACGTCCCCTTGCTTCCCCTGTACCGAAAAACCTTTTTTTTGTAAGTTCTATGGTATGGGTATAGGACTGCCCCTTGAAATCAAATAGCTATAGGGAATTGGGAGTCATATATAATCTATACCCCACATAAATACTTAAAGGCACTATAAGCAGCGTTGCAATACCTACCCCCATTAATAGTTCATTAAACTGAGGCATTACTGAGAGGCTTTCCATAAAATTCACCTGGCCTGTAACAGGTGATGCTGGCAGAAAGCTTTTCAAAAAGGAAAACGCACCATATATAACAGCAAACAACCCTATATAGGCACTATTCCTATACCTCTTATTTCTTATAAAGACGATAGTAATGCCAATAAATAAGACGATTATCAACGCAAGAACCATAAACAGGTCACCCTGAAGTGTAGTTAGTGTGTCAGCTGAAGTACGATTAAAACTATCAGGTCCAAAACTTTCTGAACTAAAAATATAAACAGCCCCAAAAATTATGCCAACTAAAGTCAGGCCCATAAGCCATACTGTAAGAAACATAACAATAACCATAAATATAGCAGACAGATAAACATTGAATACTATGAACCTCCTGCTCACCGGAACCATTTCAAATAAGGGTTGATCTCCATTAAAATTTCGATTAATCATCCAAATGCTACCTATTGACAAGACAATAGGTATATATGCTCCATCTAAAAGGCGAGATAGCATAAATAATGCAAAGAAATAAAAAACAATAGTTAATAGTGTTTTGGATGGATTATTAATGTTTTGATTAATTGAGGGGACTGAATTTAAAAATAACTTCTGATAGGCAATTACTTTTTTTAACATGACAACTCCTCCCCTCTAAAAAATACTACAAGATCTTCAATAGTAGGTCGGGCCATTTTTATTCCGGGAACATCATTAAGTTTTTCTTTTTTGCAGAGACCACTATAGCCAAAGGCTGTTTCTTTGGCCCCGATTATCTCTTTCCTCAAAGCATCTGTAATACTTTCTTTATCAACCTGAACTAAAACATATTCCTCTAGAAGTTCTTCCTTATTCTGAGATAAAACAATTTTTCCTTCGTCTATTATTGTTAAGTAGTCAGCAATTTTCTCAAGATCACTGGTGATATGAGTAGAGAATAATATAGATTTGTTATCCTCTTGCATAAAGTCCAATAGTAAATCCAAGACATCAGCCCGGGCAGCGGGGTCTAGGCCAGAAGTAGGTTCATCTAATATTAGCAGGTCCGGATTATGAGAAAGAGCCATAGCAATACTGAACTTCATTTTCATACCCTTGGAATAGGCAAGAAATTTTTTCTTTGTGTCCAGTTCAAAGCGTTCCATAAGCTGGTCAAACATGTTCTCATCAAAGGAAGGGTATAACGGAGCCATTAACTTCTTTATCTTTATGGCTTTCAAATTAGGGGGATATATAGGATTATCAAATACCACTCCAACTTTTCCTTTAATGATCTCTTCATTGCCAAAGAGTAAGATACCATTAAACATTACCTCTCCCTCTGCTCGAGGGATCATATTCAAGATTGTTTTAATAAAGGTTGTTTTCCCGGCACCATTTCTCCCTACTAAGCCCATAATTGTCCCTTTTTTTACTTCCAGATTTATATCCTTTAAAGTAAAGTCCCCTATATATGAAGTTAGATTTCTTGTTTCCAGCCCATTAGCAGCCATCGCTACCACCTCCATAAACTTTATTTAAAACACTAATTACTTCTTCCCGGGAAATGCCTGCCGTTATAGAAAAATCTTTGATTTCATGCAGCCTCTCTGCCAAAATATTAAGGTGTATTTTCTTTATTTTTGCAGCATCAATCTCAGCTACAAAACAGCCCCTGCCTTGCAGAATAATGACTATACCTTCCTTTTCCAGTTCCTCATAAGCCCGTTTTACGGTTACAACTCCAACTTTTAATTCCTTGGACAACAGTCGTATAGAAGGAAGCTGTTCCCCAGACTTCAACTTCCCCGTAAGAACCATTTCCTTGAATTGTCCCCGTATTTGTTCATATATAGGCGTTTGAGATAGGGTAGAAATAAGAATATTCATGTATACCACCTCATCCTACTGTTACTATACAATAATCACAGTAGAACGTCAAGGCTATTCTATTCCCAAGGTCGACTTTTGTTTTGCCCACATATAGGATTTTCCTGCCTAATACAAATGCTGTGAGAGAGAATAAATTCTACATCTATCCTGTCTCCTCAACCTATACGTTATCTAATCTGTCAACTTAACCCTACCAAATTTAAGCTCAAATTTTACTCAAAAATAAACCCTCGATATGTTTCCGCAGACACACATCAAGGACTTAGTTCGAGTAGACAGATTTACTTTCATTTTATGAAACCCAGTATTTTCAAGCCTTTCTCGTCTTCACTTTCTTGTTATCAATACTACCGTCTCAACGTGATACGTATGAGGAAACATATCAACAGGCTGAACATCCACGACTTGATAGCCCCATCTGGTCAGCAGAGCCAGGTCCCGTGCCAGTGTGGCAGGATCGCAGGAAACATAGATTATTTTATCTGGAGAAATTTTGCTGATTTCGGCTAAGGTCTTACGGTCACTTCCTTGGCGTGGTGGATCAAGGATAATGGTATCTGGTTTGATACCTTCCCTGGTCAGCTGCGGTAGGGTTTTATCTGCTCTCCCCCGGATAAACCTGGTATTCCTGTTGCCATTGATACCTGCATTTTCCACAGCAGCTGATACGGCTTTTTTGTTGTCTTCAATACCGTATACTTTGTTCACCTTTGGAGCAAAAGAGTGGGCAAAGAGGCCTACACCACAATACAGGTCGAAAAGGATTTGGTCAGACTGTGGAGCCGCAAAATCGGTCACCACTCTGAGCAGGACTTCTGTTTGGGCAGGGTTGTTTTGAAAGAATGCTCCCACTGGGACATGGAACCTGGTGCCTGAGATCACCTCTGTATAATAATTGCTGCCGTA
Source organism: Thermacetogenium sp. UBA5472 (assembly GCA_002426495.1). Classification (GTDB taxonomy): domain Bacteria; phylum Bacillota; class DSM-12270; order Thermacetogeniales; family Thermacetogeniaceae; genus Syntrophaceticus. The sequence goes on along the minus strand of DIQC01000082.1, from coordinate 1,874 downwards.
AACGATCATTTCTTTTTCTCTTGACCGCAAGCTGATCACAATTCCCTTTAAATTTGGAAACTTGCCCGGTAGGGCATCAACTGCCCTCTGGTCAACTTTTTTGGGGAAATCACCAGCGATCATCTGTACCAGGAGATCGCCTGTTGCCCACCCTTTGCGCATCACTATCTGGCGAACAGGGATCTGATAAGCACCTTCCAGGCTGTCCAGATAATTAGCTGCGGCATCCAGCAGCTGAATAAGGTCAGCTGGTAGGAGGAAGCAATCTTTGATTTGTTCCAGGATATGGCTTTGGAAGCGGTAGTAACCCATTATGGATTTATTACCCATTTGGTCGATATGAAAGCGGGTTGTATGGCGGTAGTGCCAGGGATTATCCATCCCAAGAATCGGTTTTACTGCAGCATCCTTTAATCCCCCGATTCGCCGCAGGGCAGAATTCGCCCGCTCTTGTTTGAAATAGAGCTGTTCTTCATAGTTCATATGCAGCAGCTGGCATCCACCGCAGTTTTGATAAGTAGGGCACTGTTCCCCTTCTCTTTTGACAGTTGGTTCGATAACTTCTAGGAGCCTTCCCCTGGCAAAGTTCTTTTTTTCCTCGGTTATTTCAAAACGTACTACCTCTCCCCTGACAGCCAGAGGGATAAAGACCGGTTTTCCATTGAATCTGCCGACCCCTTCTCCCGTATGGCTGTAGCCGTTAATCGTTGTAATTAATTGTTCTGTAACTGTAACTTGATCACTCAACTGCTTTTCACCTACTGTGACAGTTTATTGAACATGGCAGGGCGTGGCAGGGGGACGTTTCATTTGCGGCGTGGCAGGGGGACGTTTCATTTGCCACATAAATAAAAAAACGGTATATCCCTGAATAAGTTAAAGCCAGCGGACTATTCTTAATGAAAGCAGTGGTACTCTCATATTGAGCCAGCTGCCCGTCCGCTGTCCTGCCGTCCCATCCTTCTGATCAACAGGGACAAGGAGCCTGTCCCCGTGTCTCTTTGTGTCCCTTACTATATTACTTTTCTTGGTAGTCTCTTTACCTCAAAAACCAATAGCAGACTAAATAGAACCTCTACCAAAACCATAGTCCCTGCAACCATATAAGATGGCAAATTAATACCAACAATTAAAGCAATAATCGGTATAATAACCGACATAACTATATAACTTTTTGAGCGATACAACCAACCATAAGGTAGCAAATGCGCACCGAAAATCATTGCTACTATCATTACCATTTTCTCTGGTACTGTTGGATAAACCCACATTGCAATTAGCAAATACAACATTTGATTAAAGGAAAACAATAGTCCCAAATTAGTTAGCGGATTACCTTTGTTGGTAAAGTCCACTTTTATTATTCTGGAAATCATATATGCCAATGGCATTAGTGGAGCAGTAAAGCAAAATGTAAGGAAGTTTTTCGAGAGTATCGGTAGTGATGTAAAATGAATACCTGTTACAACAGACCATATGATAATTGATGCAAGAATAAAGTGTAGCCCCTTTTTTTGTTTGATAGAACAATCTAAACGCATATCTTCTAAATTCATGTTTTTTCTCCTCGATTATATATACTTTAAGCATAATGAGTATTAGTTTTTTTCTTCTTCTGTGTAATCAATCATAAAAATCGTCCCCTTAAGTGCATTTCCAAATTCCAATGTTTTAAATGATTAACTGTACAAAGAATTATGCCCTGCCCAACTTCTCAATAGCGTCTTCTTCTGAAGATACAAAGAATATATCTTTTCCCTTATTACTTTCATATATAAACTCCTTAAGCGGCTTGCTTGTATAACCTGAAAAGTCGCCGACAATCGCAAGTTTGAACTGGTAAGTAATAAATTTTTGCAGAATTTCACCGGCAA